>WJKD01000745.1 GCA_014729315.1 Promethearchaeota archaeon
TCCAAAACACAATTGAAATTGTCATACCATATAATATGCCATATAAATCGGAAATTATAGCTGCGATAAGTGGACCTATAGCCCTTCCAAAAATGTCAAAAAAATTGGAGGAGGCTAAAACTGTTCCTCGGTGCTCTGGTAAATTTATATCGACAACAGTAGCGTACCAATTTCCGTTGACAGCACCATTAATAAATAAACCAATAGAAAAGAGGAATATCATTAAAATAAGACCTGGTTCAACTAAGAGTTCTAATAGATTCGAATTATTAGAAACTTGAAAGGGTATAATTAATGCAATAAATACAAATGGTATAGGGATTATATTTCCTAATAAAGCTAGCTTTACCCTCGCTTTCTTGTTTCCTTGATTGTACTTTTTATCTCCTACGAATCCAAAAAAAATCGTCCCTAATAGAGTTGATATTAATGCCAACAAGAGAATGGTTAGAGCAACAATAGAATGGACATTATGATAAACTTCCATATAAGCAAATAATAAAAATAAAATTATTCCGGTGGGAATAGTGTCGACAAAATTAACAACTAGCCAAACATTGGACTTCTTTTTAAATACATATTTGATATCTTCTCTTTTAATTCTATACGAATATTCTATCGTATTATTTTCCGTTAATTCTACATAATCTTTACCCATTCTAGATGGCTCACTGATTCTTAAAACAAGCAAAGCATTAAGTGTCATAAAAATGCCTACAATTAAGTATGAAATCCTCCAATCAAACTCACCAATAAAGGTGGCTAATGTTAATCCAATAACCATTCCAAATAACGATGAAATTGAAAAAAATGAAAGTCCTTTTGATCTATTTTTTCGGGATATGAAATCTCCTATAAGTGAAAAAATGCTCGGAATTATTATTCCAAAACTCACTCCGATTATCAGGGTTAATAGAAAAAAGATTTGATATCCAACCCTTCCCGCCGGAACTAATATTATTAACGATGAACTCAAGCTAAACAGAGATACACCAGCGAACACAATCCATTTCCTGGTAAATTTGTCGGCAAGATATCCAAAAAATAACATCGATATCCCAGATACTCCAATAAAGGAAAAAGTTAAGAAGCCCAAAGGAGTTAGGTTCGATCCGTATCCGAAATAATTTGAAATTAATATTAAATTTGGAGAAATCATATATTGCGTGGAATTTGCAAGCGCTAGAATTATTATAAAGAGCACGATGATCAAGATTGTTCTATTTTGAGAATTTTTTTCCATAATTCAATCTCAAAGCTCACAAATTTTTTTTGTTATTATTAATTGATTAGAGTAATTTAATATTATTTCTTATTAAAAGTGAAATCATATCATCAAAACTGTGTCTGAAGATTTAATATCTAACTTATCTTTGAGATAATTTTTATTAGGAAAAATAATTTGTTTGATTATCGAATAAAATCAATGAATCTTGCGCTAAAAAGATGATAAAAAAACTGATATACGATACGATAAATCACTTCATGTATTCTAACCCGAGCATCTACTTTTCTTTTAAACCTATTAAAATATTTGAATTTCAACAATTGATAAAAGATATTACGATTTCAAAAAATGATGTTATTCTTGATTTAGGATGCGGACATGGAATTCCGGCGGTCCTCATTGGTAAAAAGTGTAAAAAAATTTACGGAATCGATGTATCAAAGAGAGCTATTTCGTCCGCAAGGGCTAGGGGAATATGTTTAAGACATAAAGTTCAGACTGAGTTTAGATGCATTAGAATTGAAAATGCGGGATTTAAGAACAATTTTTTTGATAAAGTTTTTAGTATTTGCGTTCTCGAACATATTCCTAATTACCTTGAGGCATTAGAAGAGGTTTATCGAATTTTAAAAAGGGGAGGACAATTTATATTTTCTGTTGACTCGTTGGAACCAATAGACGATAAGAAATTGATAAACTTTCATAGAAAAGAATGTTATATTGAAAAGTACTTCAAAAAAAAAGAGCTGAAACAGTTATTACAGAAGATCGGGTTCAAAAAAATCTTAATATATCCCATTTTCAAGAGTAATTACGCTATAAATCATTATTTCAAATACCTTAAAATGATCAAGACTCCGAATACTCGTCAAAACTTATTCAGACGATTATTCTTTATTTATCATTATTTAAAACTTAAATTTCAAGAAGCTCGTAGTGTAAACACGGATAAAGGATTATATTTAGTCATAAAATGCTTCAAATAAATATTAATCTCTAAAAAAACATTCAATTGAACATATTTTCAAAATCAAGAATTAGGCTTTCTTTACTATTTTAGTGTTCTATTAGAATCAGCTAATCATTAGATCAGTTTGTTTACTCTATCGGACTTTAGAACTTTCTCTATTCATTGCCCATATCAGAGAAGTAATAATCACAAAACTCCAATCTCTCTTCAATCCAATCGTATAAAAAGTCAATTGATTCCTCAATATCATTCACTCTCTCTTCTCGAAAAAGTATTGGACTACGCATGTTCCACAGATTAACCTCAGAACTTAGAACATCGCCTATCTCATCATACATCTCATCAAGCATATTTAATATATTTTCACTCGACCAAATAGAGTTTCTTAATTCAAACCAGCGTATTTTTAAATCTTCTTTAAACGATTTATTACCCAATAAACGATCGTATAATCGATTCAAATAGCGAATATCATATTCGAGATAAAAACGCTCATCTAATTCCTTCCAAAGATATTGTCCAAAACTAATATCAAAATCCCAAGGGATTAAGTAAAATTTACTAGGATAAGAATCTCTGACAATAAAATAATTATGATTCCAGCAATCTTGATGATAGATAAAATAATTGAAAATGTAATAATCTATTAGATTTTCCTTGTAGAATTTGGTATAGATACTATTATTAGAATCAAAAAATTCCTCGTTGGAAGAATGTTCAATAAAATAACTTAATTCGGTTAAAATTTCATCCATTATTAAATAAGATTCATCTATATTTGGCCAGTCTTGTTCCCATGCTGTTCGATCATACGGTACTATGTTTTTTTCCCCTTTCGCCTGAAATATCAAGCTTGAGTTAATATTGTTTTGATAATCATCTAGACCGAATAGAGTTCTATCGTTTTTTTCGGCAAGAAGATAGAGTCCTTTGAAATCTCCATTAATATAGACACAAACAAATTTAGAATCGGGCAAAATCGCAGTTGGATTTGTACTTGAGAGACTTCGCCATAGATCCATAGATAACTTTGTTCTGGTTTTTGGATAATCCGAATATAATTCGAATAAAAGCCAATCGTCGTCTTTTCTCATTCCTAATAACGAGATTTGGTCTGTGAGTTCAATTCGATATCCCTTTTTGGGAGACATCTTATTCCAACCCGATCCTGAACCTCTTAATCTAACTCTTGCGTCTATTGAAGGGACTTCCTCTGAAAGTTTTTTGCTTTTCAGTTCGAATGTAGCGTTTACATATTTTTCATATTCTGGATTGCCATTTGTAACAATTTTAATGGTTGGAAAATCGGTTAAAGGAGAATTTATAACATAATTATAAATCAATATTGAAGAGGTTAGAAAAGAACTAATAATAAAAATTGAGATATGCAATTTTCTGTGACTTGTGAACAGATTCGTATTTTTCAGAGATTTTAAATTTTTCATGTTTTTATCTCAATTATATAATCTTTAGTGATCTTAAATTTGTAAAATGTATTCTAAGTTATTAAACATAGGTGGATATTTAAATTTTAATTGAATTTTCTATTATTATCATATTCAATAGATTTCTTCAACGGGTTGGAAATTTGTGTAAAATTTTTATTAAGCAAAACTTCTTCCGTATCGCAGAAATATAAATTGAATATTATTATAAGTTCATTAGATTAAAATTTTTAAGTAAATGGAATATCATAAAATCAATAAAATTTTTCTTCATAATAACATCAATATCAAAAAATACAATCTATCATAAAATCGACAATCTTTAACGATAACTCGATTTCATAAGTATAAATTAGTAAAGAGCATAATATAAATTAGTATATTTGATTGAGTGGTCTTAATGAGAGTTGCTTTCGGAAAAATAAAAATTACGCCAAAAGAGGTTGTAGGGGTTCCAATGGCAGGATATGCCCGTCCAAAACCTTGTTTAGGTAAGTTTGATGACATATACGCTCATGGAGTTCTAGTTGAGGCGAAATCATATAAAAATGAAGATCTCTGTTGTTTACTGCTAATTTCTCTGGATCTGCTTAAAGTTCCAAGGAGCATTGTAACTTATATAAAAGAAAAAATTTGTTCAGTGGTTAAATCTCTAAATCCTGAGAATATATTAATTCATTCAACTCACACCCATTCAGCTCCAGATCTGACTGGTGAATTCTTTTGGCCAGGAGGTGCGGTAAGCGTTGCAAAAGGAATTATGTTCGGGACTAACAGAAACGATAAATATATTGTGTGGGTTGCCACTCAAATTGAGAGATTAGTGCAAAAGTTAATGAATCAACTAGCAGAGTGTAAAATTGGCTGGGTGAAAAAGCCATTTAATCCCGATTTGGTAATAAATAGGCGTCACCCCTCTCGAAGATCAACACCGGATTTAGGCGTAATTTCATTTCAATCTTTGGGAGAAAATAGTATTATAGGAATTATTGTGAACTACGCTTGTCATCCTACGACGCTTTCTTTGTGGAATTACAAGATGTCTGCTGATTTTCCCGGAAGAGTTGTATATAGAATTGAAGAAAAATCATCCAACGGTATTAATGCAGCGTATTTTAACGGCCCAGCGGGAGATCTAAATCCGATTACGACTTGCGGAACGGATTATGAAGAATTAGAGAAAAATAAATCGCCAATTTATTCCCAAAAGGGAGTTTACAAACACACTAAAAAAATTGGATATGCTATCGCTGATAAGGCATTAGAACTTGCTAAGTTAATAAAGGATGACGAATATTTCGAAGATCTAAAAATACAAGTCAGAACTAGAAAAATTACTATCCCAATGAAAGACCATAAATATTTTTCTAACACATGGTTTATGAATAAATTGATTTACGCTCTTAAAAAGTTTTTAATCGTGCCTGTAGCGATGCATTTATACGATAACGCGAATTTTCCTCCCTTTCTAATTAAGCATAATTTATATAGAATAAAGTGTGATACAATAATTCAAGATATCCAATGCGTTGGTATATTGAAATCAAGAAATAACTCAAAGAAATTTAATATAACAACTACACCAGGGGAACTCTTCGAAGATCTCGGAAAAATATTAGTTAAGAAATCTCCAAATGACAAAAACGACACATTTATATTCCAGAATGCAAACGATTGGATTGCCTACCTTTTTCCCCTCGAAGAATACGCAAAAGAAGGTGGCTATGAACCTGTCGCGAGTTTTGGTCCGCTTTGTGGAGAATATATAAAAAGGGCAATTATTGATCTCTACGATTCTATAGAAAAATAGCTTCATAATTATCAAACAATTTGATTTCCTCCTTTTTTAAAATTTATACGACTTCGTTTTCTTTTGATCAAATCAATTAATTTATACATTTATAAAATTGAAAAATGAATATTATTTGGAATTAAATTTTCAAATCTTATTAAAGCAAGAAAATGAACGAAGAATACGATATTATTGTCATTGGAGCGGGTTTTGGTGGACCAGTAGCGGCAAAATTGTGCGCTGACGCTCAATTGAAAACTCTATTAATTGAACGATCTGAGCATCCTGGAGAGAAAGTCATTTCTGGTTTGACTATACCTTTTTATGGTTTTCTATTTGGCCCTAAATTTATTCAAAATGGAAACCCTCCTTACGAACGACCTTCCGATGGGATAGATAATTATATTATTAAAGATATTGATAATGGAGATATCGAAGTTGACGATAGCTTGAAGGTGCCGAAACCATTTTCTCCAATATTTGCTTTCGGCTACAACACATATTGTAAGGAATTCTGCGAATGGGAAGCAGAAAAAGCAGTTGAAGCGGGAAGTGTTTTAAAAACTTCTACAACAGTTGTTGATTTTATTAAAGAAAAAGGCTTTATTAAGGGAGTTCTTACTGAAAAAGGCGAAAGGATTTATTCTAAAATCGTGATTGATTCAGAGGGTTCTCAAGGTTTATTAGCGATTAAAGCAGGTTTACGGGAAAAATATCCTCCCGAGGCGATTTCTCTCGCGGATACCTACGACTATATTATGAATAAAGCAGATATTGACAAATTATTCGGTTTTTCGGTGAAAATGTGTTGGGGCTGGGACGAACAGAAGGTAGCTCCACCACTTGGTTACGGAAACGGTTTAATGGTATGGCCTTACAGAGAAAGTTTACATTTTATGCAAGACCAATGCCTCATGTTAAAAGATAAAAGGGTTCCCAATCTGAAAAGAAATTTTGAAACATATCATGATAACATTACAACCAAATTACCATGGTGGAGGGACGAAATTGCTCCTCGAATAAAATTAAGAGCAAGACTATGGCAGGGATTTGAAATTTATGTGGGTTTAGACGAGAAATTGAGGAATAGGCCAATTTATACGAATGGAATGATTTTAATCGGCGATGCAGCGGGACTTGAAAGCACTGAATTATGCGACGGAGTTCCCGCAGCTTGGTTTTCAGCGGAATTAGCCGCTAAGATTGCAATTAAAGCAATCAAATGCAATGATTATTCAGCAACTTTTTTAAAACAATATGAAGATCAAATTCGTCGTCATCCAATTATTCAATGGTCGATTACAGGAAGAAATAGATATAATTTACGATTTGCCCAAGAGAAGCACGACATCGAACAATTGAGAAAATATATCCACGACGGATGGGGTCTTGGATCGCTAACTCATTTTACAACTCCTTTTTTAAAGGTCTTATTTAAGTATCTTTATAGAGATTATAAGCTGATTATTCGTGTAATTAAAATGTATTTCCGCTACTTTCAAAACTGGATACTCAAGTCTTACGGTCGTTCAAAAAGAAAATTATTAAGCAAGCAAAAATATAAAAAATCGCTTAGATTCTCAGAACATTTATTTTTGTTCTCATTGAAATTAATTGATTTCTTTTTAAAGATTGCTGTGTTTTTTGGAAAGGGATTCAAAGGAA
>WJKD01000746.1 GCA_014729315.1 Promethearchaeota archaeon
ATTACGTAAAGTTGGATTTCGCTGATAATGGTGTTGGAATCTCTGATCGGATAAAGAAAATTATTTTTACTCGAAGGCAAAAGAAAGATGACTCTTCGAGAGGGATGGGTCTGGGAATTTGGCTGGTAAAAACTATTGTGCAGGCTTATAACGGCACGATTAAGGTCAAGAACCGCGTGAAAGAAGACCATTCAAAAGGAAGCACCTTTTCTTTAGCTTTTCCAATAGTCGAGTAAAAATGTGAATTAGATAGAATCTGTTCTTAAAAATAATTTTTCTAGTTTTATCATTGCATTTTCGATACTAGAATCCAAACCTTATGCGGATCTTAATGATATATTCGAACTTTATAAATATTAAAAATAACTCACTTTTTCAAATTAATGGAATTAGGATCGAATTGAATTAATTTTAAAATGTATCTGATCAGGAGGAAATTTTTCTATCTTTTTGTCAAAAGATAGTTAAGGGAGCTTATCTCATCCTTTAACAAATTGATTCTCCAATATTGACTTAAAGATAGATGACTAAAGGGCTAACTATATTTTTGTTTAATAGTTTTTATAACATCGATGAAAGATAATGAGAAATTATTATTGCTAACTTTAAACTTAATCCATAAGGAAATGATATAAATATTTGGTTAATTTTAATATCTTTAGAGATGGAAAAAATTAATATCGACGAATTATTAAAGATTCTTCCTAAGCTGATACGAGAGAACGACACAATTAAGGGAGCGATTATATCCGCCTTATCGGGAGTCGTTGCCACGCATGACGATATAGTTGAATTAATTAAAACCATGGAGGAGCGATTTGAGACGATGCAACGCACGATGGACGAGCGATTTGAAAAAATGGACAGAAACTTTGATGAGGTTAAATCCATCTTGGAAAATATCCAACAAGAAATAGGAAAACCATTTGAGCAATTTGGAAGAAATGTGGTAATGAAAATTCTTGAAAGCGAGGGTAAAAAAGATGTATCGATCATTAGTGAAAAGTTTACAGATCCGAAAGAGACGGTAGCAAAAGGAACCAGTGAAGTAGAAGTTGATGGTTTTTCTCTCGATCCTCCTATAATTGTTGAAATTACTTCCATCCTTAGAGGTGAAACGAAAGTTGAGAAGTTTCTTAGGAAAAAGAGATTCGTAGAGAAAAAGTTTGATCAAGAATTTCGGGGATTTTTTGTCGCTGCTAGTTCAAAGTTATCTCCCAAAAAAATAGGTGAGATCACAATTACTCTACGGAAACAGAATTGTGAATTAATAAATTTGTAGGATTCCGCTAAATTATTTACGTAAAATTCTTTTACTATAATATAATATTCTTTGTATAGAAATTTACTTTTTATCCTATTAATCCAATGCGCAAATTAGCTTCTATTCAAGAAATTAAGAAACTCGAACCAATACCCAACGCCGACAAAATCGAGCTTGCTACGATCCTTGGCTGGAAAGTAGTGGTAAGGAAAGAGGAGTTTCGAGAGGGACAATTAGTTGTGTATGTTGAAGTGGACAGTATACTTCCTGAACGACCTGAATTTGAATTTTTACGGAATAGAGGATTCAGAATTCGTACCATCAAATTGCGAGGGCAAATTTCACAAGGAATCGTCTTTCCAATTTCTATCTTACCAAAAGACCAAAAAATAGAGAAGGGTTTGGATGTAACCAAAATTTTAAGCATAAAAAAATACGAACCACCGTTAAGCATCCAGTTGTCGGGCGAAGTTAAAGGAAAGTTTCCCAATTTTATTCCTAAAACCGATGAAATTCGTATTCAAACCATACCTGAGCTTCTCGAAAAATATAAAGGAAATAAATTTTATATCACCGAAAAACTAGACGGGACAAGCGGAACATTTTATTATAAAGATGGAGAGTTCGGAGTTTGCTCAAGGAATCTGGACTTGATGGAAAGCGATGATAATGCATTTTGGATTGTAGCACGTAAATATAAGTTGGAAGAGAAACTACGGAATAATGGAAAAAATCTTGCAATTCAAGGAGAAGTGTTAGGACCGAAAATCCAAGACAATCGATACGAACTTGATGATTTGATCCTATATTTTTTTAATATTTTCGATATTGACGAGCAGAGGTATTATAAATTCGAAGAAATTAGGCAGTTTATCAGCGAATTAGATTTAGATATGGTTCCGATCCTGGACGACGACTATACACTAGACGATAGCGTCGATACATTGACGGAATTGTCGTATGGAAAAAGTAATTTAAATCCAAAAATTTACCGAGAAGGGATTGTTGTAAGAAGCTTGAGAGAAATCGAGGATTCCGAATTTGATCGAGTGAGCTTTAAAGTTTTGAACCCTTCATTTCTATTAAAATATGAATCGAATTGATATTAAATTAATAAAATCAATGGTCAGTAATTTTTGGAAAATTCGCTTAATCGACCTCATTTGGTTGTACATAAACATCTCTCAAGAATAATAAGAGAATTTAAAAGGGTTGAATGAGCGATCATTTGAGAAAATATCTTTTTAGGAAAATAAGTTATTATCTAATTTTTTAAGATATCTAAAGGATTTTAACCAATCCTTAAGGAACTTGGGTTTTAATATTGAATAAAAGGGAAAGGAGATTAAAATAACCTTCTTAATTTTTAATCCGGAGTGAGCTCGTCAAGATCGGATAAATCGAGCCCGCTATCTAAAGTATCGGGAACTTCCGACAAAAATTCGTCGAGAATTTCTCTTAATTCGTCTCCAGAACGTTTAAGTATGAGTCTTATCAATCCAATATTAATATCTGGATCTGAAATCAAGCATAAAACACCTTTGGGTCCACAACTCGCCGCAAAGATTTTACCCCCAGAAAATTCAGAGGTAACTATATCGAGATCTCCTAATTCCAGATTTTTTCCTTGTTCTTCGCTTGCACAGAATACCGCACTTGCAATAGCGCCAATACCGTCTACATCCGCTGGGAAGTAGCTAAATTTTGAAACGCTAGCGATAGTTAATCCCGTCCGGTCCACCAAGATTACTTTTTTAATGCCGCTTTCGCTTTTGATAATCTTTGAAAGGATATTATCGAACGATTTTGTATCGATTGAGATTTTTTTACACCTTTTACAATTAGGTATTAGTTATTATAATATATAATTAGAAATTAACTTATTAAATTGTTTTGAAAAAATAATAATAAGCTTTGTATATAAAAATATGTTTTTCTTAGTTTCAAATGCTCTTCACTACGATTGGAAAGAAATGAAAGCGTAAAATCCGTA
>WJKD01000747.1 GCA_014729315.1 Promethearchaeota archaeon
CGATAGCGATTGTATTTCTTTCATTAATCACTTTTTGCGTAGTTTTATTTCTTTTGAGTTTTGTATTGAGAGTTGACCTAACGGATTTTTCTCAAGAAAATGTGTTGAAAGCGATTTTGATTTTAATTTTAGTTGTAGGTATATTTATAGTAGTAGGAACTGTTTTAATTAATCTGTGGGAACAAATTACCCGAATATTATTTTTAATTTCAATCTTTTCTTATATTTTTATAACCGCATCGTTTTCTCTATACTATTGCTATGAATACGGGGAAAAAATAGACGATTCCATTTATAAAATGCCTAGTTTCATCAGTTTTTTTATTAGATGGGCGATTTTTGTTGGTGGAACGATCGGCGCCGTCTTTCTTCTTTTATATCTACCCTCGTTAGCAAGGGGTGAATTTGGATTGGTTCCGAAAGAAATAGTAAATCCGGATCTGGTTTTTATGATAATTACGATAAGGTTGATAATAATTTACTGTATTATAGGAATTGCTATTTTTGCAGCATTATACGTCATTTTTAAAGCCAGACTTAACGGATGGTTAGGATTTTTCTTCATATTTGCTTCGCTTTATGCTTCATTTTTGATGATTAACGCTCTTTTGACACTCGATAGTGGAAATGGTCTCCCAAATCTTATCACCAAAATAGCCCTATTTATTTTCGACCTCTTTATATTACTAATTTCAATTAGTAGCCTTATTGGAAAAAAAGCAGATATGCTAAGTAAAAAAACTAAAATTCTCAAAAGCGATACGATTTTGGTGTGGTTAATTTTCTCAAAAGCAGCTTATGAATTTTCTGATTTCTTACTTAGAAGCGAGGAGGTAAGATACTGGAAGAGCGTTTCGATATTTTACTTATTTATTCCCATCCTTATTATAATTGGAGTATGGGGTATTTTTAAATACGGTAAATTAAAAAAAAAAAGGAAGGCAAGAAAAAAACGAAAAAAGAGAAGGAAAAAGAAGTAGTAATTTGATTATTTAATTTAGGAATTTAAAAAACTTCTACCACCGAAATAAAGAGAATTTATTGACGTACTATTAAAGATTAAGTTAAATAGAATTCTACATTGTTTTATAATGGGGTACACACAATAATGAGAATCTCCCGTAAATTACAAATAACCTATATTCCTCCGTTATACTGGAATCATCAAATTAGCGGATTCGAGTTAAATACACACACACAAAAAATACCAGAAGATGCGAGTTTTTTCGTATTATGGACGTTAAAGAAAAATAGTTCCAAACATTTAAACGGTATAATTTCAGAGACTTTTCCAAACATTCCAATTGATAAATTGGTTAATTGTAAAATTCGATTAGCATTTCCAAATAGCGATGAGTTTTTTGATTTAATTGAAATCGAGGGAAAGATGGTACCCACCCTACCTATGGTCGATCTTTTGTTCAAATTAAATATAAGAGCGATTAATGAAGGCGAGGCTTCTGAATTCTATAGTAATTCTTTTAGAACTTGGACTTATCTAACTAAATTGTTATTCGAACTATTAAATAAGGGAAATTATGTTCCAACATTAAATCCGAAATCTGAAAATTTATATTTTGGTAAATGGCGTATACTGGTCAAAGATCCTTACGATGAGCAACGACTAAAAGAAATCATTAATAAATCCGATTGGATATCACACAATTTGCCCGTAGATGTGATGAACGAAGATGGAGCTTCCAAAACATCGAGATTATGGCATCCTTCTTATCTTTATTCGACCTTTTTTGAGAGGGTAGGAGATTCTTTAATTCGATATATATTAAAAAAGCAAAATTTTCGTCATTTTAAAGATTATTACAGTAATGAGATTAATAAAGAAAAAAGGCGAGATTTTGACCTCAGTTGGGATTATAAATTTTTGAAATCGATCATAACAAAAAACTCAAAATTTAGTATCAGACAATTTCACAATTCGATTATCCCTATTATTGTTAGAAATTGGACGCAAATCACCCGAGTGTTTACTTATAACAGAGGTTTTTCCTTTACCATTGAATTGAAATATCCTAAAGTAAATACAGAGGAATGGTTGCTTCAATTCTTTTTGAAACAAACAGAAAATAATGTCAAAGTTCCCATAACTGACATTTGGAAGAGTCCCTCTAATTTTAAAAAAGAGATCTTAAAATTTTTCCCATCTCAAGAGCAATTTACGGAATATCTTTTGAGAGCATTTGGGATAGCCGCAAAGATATATCCACCTATAAGGGAAGCTCTAAATCATAAAATTCCTCAAGAGATTAAACTTAATTCAGTAGAAGTAATGGACTTTCTCAGATATCCCAAGGATATTTTAATTCGAAGTGGATTTAATGTTCTTTTACCCGAAGTATTTAGGACAGAGGGGAAGCATAGATTATCAGCAAAGATGATTATTAGAAAAGCAGATAAAGATAAAATAATAGACAAAGTTTCTGCAAGTGCTCCATCCGCTCTATCTTTGCAGTCTATTGCAGAATACGAATGGAAAGGGATTTTAAAAGGAAAAGAACTCAATGACGAAGAGTTTAAGAATATAATTAACAGCAACGAACCATTGATAAACTGGCGGGGGGAATGGATATTAATTGATCATCAGGATATCGAGGATTTAAAGGAGGTCTTAGAAAAAGGAAAAATTAAAGGAAACAAACATTATATGGAAGCCTTGCGCTTGGGTTTATCGGGAAGTATTCAATTACAAGAAGAAGGAAAAGAATATGATGTAGTTATAGAAGGCGATTTAAACTCAATAGTCAACCAGATAAAGACTATAGAAAGAATAGAAAAAATACCATCTCCGTCTAATTTTAATGGAAAGCTCAGAGATTATCAGTGCGAAGGATATGCTTGGATGGTGAATATGTGCGCTTTAAACTTTGGCCTTTGTTTAGCGGACGATATGGGTTTAGGAAAAACCATTCAAGTCATTGCCTATTTACTTTATCTTAAAAACAACTATCCAAAGCAAGAAGGAAGTTATTTGATCGTATGTCCTACATCGCTTTTATTTAATTGGAGCCGAGAAATAAAAAAATTTGCTCCACAATTAGAAATAATGACTCACCATGGAACTGAACGATATACTGATCCAAAGGATATTCAGGAATTCGTTAAATCACATCGGGTTATTTTAACCTCTTTCGGAACTTTAAGAAACGATATCAAATTACTTCAAACGATTAATTTTAGAGGAATCATCGTCGATGAAATCCAAAACATTAAAAACTACAAATCACAGCAAACTCAATCGGTGTACAAATTGAATGGCGAGTTTAGAATTGGATTGAGTGGCACACCCATTGAAAATCAACTCATGGAACTCTGGACAATTTTTGAATTTCTAAATCCGGGGTTATTAGGTAAAATGAAACACTTTAAAGACAATTATGCTATTCCTATTGAGCGATTTCAAGATCAAGAAGCGATAGAAAAATTGAAAAAAATTATTGGTCCTTTCATTCTCCGGAGAGTCAAGACCGATAAATCAATAATTAAAGACTTACCTCAAAAAAACGAGATGAAGGTCTATTTAGATTTAAGCACTGAACAAAGAAAAATATATCAATCTTTAGCAGAGAAGGCAGTTAAAGAACTGGGCAGCTCAAACCCGAATAAAATTAGCATTTTCAATCTCTTAATGAAATTAAAGCAAATATGCAACCACCCATACCAATTTTTACATAAACCCGCCCCATCATTTAAGAATGAAGAAATAATCAATGATTTTATCGATCAATCTCCGAAACTACAGAGACTTATAGAGATGGTGGATGAGATCATTTCAAAAACCGAAAAGGTGTTGGTATTCACTCAATTTACCCAAATGGGTGATATGATTGTAAAACTATTGGAGGAATACTTTGAAGATACCATCCTTTACTTCCATGGAGGAGTGCCCGAAAAGAGAAGAAAAATAATTATCGACGAATTTCAGTCGGAAAAAATAGGAAGCGCTCCGATTATGGTTCTTTCATTAAAGGCAGGCGGTATTGGGCTCAATCTTACTCAAGCAACTACAGTTTTCCATTTTGATCGTTGGTGGAATCCCGCGGTGGAAGACCAAGCGACAGATAGAGCTTATAGAATAGGTCAGACCTCTACAGTTAATGTTTATAAATTCATAACAAAGGGCACTATCGAAGAAAAGATTGATCTTCTTTTAGAAGAGAAGAGAGATTTAGCTGACAAAATCTTAGAGTCTAGCGGTGAATCGTGGATTACAGACTTAAACGAGAAAAAACTTAAGGAGTTAATCACGCTAGAATGAGGAATGGAGGAAAAAATTAAATCGCTAAATTAAAATTCAATCTGTACAATAAAAAATGTGAAAAAAATGGAAAGAAGAAATAGAAGAACTGAAAAGTATTCGGGAAAGAAAACACGTTACGAAAGAGAACGCACGAAGGAGGAGGTTAAACAAATTAAAAAATCACTCTTGACTTACGCTAAAACACAGTGGGGGAGAAGATGGATAATCTCGATGCTAAAAATTGGACGTCCTTTTCGAATGAGACGAGGGATAAATTATGCTGAGGATGAGAAAAGATTAGATAACATCGTAATTCACAAGGGAGAAATATTTTCTACTGTTCAAGGAACAGCACCAACTCCTTATCGCGTGAAAATTAAATTTAATACGATAACTGACGAAAATTGGATGAAGATATCTAAAAAAATTTCAAAAAGACCCATGAATTTAATTGAACTTTTGGAAGGGAATCTCCCAGAAGAAATTATAAACATTTTTGAGGAGGAAAACCAACCTCTTTTTCTTAATGTGGAAAATGAGGGTCTAAAGGCAAGATGCTCTTGTCCCGATCAAGAAGTACCATGTAAACACATTGCTGCTACAATTTTATACATAGCTCGAGTGTTAGACTACAATCCATTTCTCATCCTCAAATTAAGAGGTAAAACTAAACAAGACTTACTTCGTGAACTTAGTCTAAGTTTAGAATCGGAAGAATCCGATATAACAAAATCTTCGGACATGAAGCCTACTATACAAAAAATTAAAGAAAAGGGTCTTCTTTTTAATGTTCCGTCAATTAAAACTTCAGATCTCGCTATAGGGGGAATTAATGAACAAAAAGAGGATTCGATAAGTTTTCATTTTAAAAAACCAAGAAGATATAATGAGACGATTGAAAATCTCGGATTACCTCAAAATTTAGACGACCCCGTTGCTTTTGAGATTGTAATAAAAGCGCTATATAAAAATCTTACAGCCTATACTTACGAACAGTCCAAAAGATAAAAATAAAGGAAAAAAGAATATTTCAAAAAAATTAATGGAAACCCTTTTTCATATAATAATTTTTTAATATCCTATCCCATTTATCTGCTAATTCTGTTAAGCCAGTTTCTCTGAATAAATCTACTGCTTGAGAAAGAATTTTAGCAATATTGTTCTCAAATCTTAAAGATGACTTAGTATCAATCATAATTAAAAATGGTACATAAACGATTAAAAAACAAAATGTCATGGTAGTAATTCCAATGTAATAGAAAGAAAATATCTGAGAAATACGAAAAGATTTCATGAGCAATATTGTTTTAGCAAGTTTTATTAAAAACTTTTTATATTATATTTTTATCTGTAATAATAAATTTCAAACATCGATTCTAATAATCATGCAAAATCTATTCAAATCTTTGTTATCGAACTATATGAAACAAGTCGATGGTCTTATCGCTGTTGCTGTCTGTGATCGAGACGGCCTCATCATTGCTTCTGAAAGTAAAGAAGGAGAGGACCGAGATTCAGTAATCGGAGTTATTTCGGCTATCCTTGACGGATACATTGAAAGAATAAAACAAGAATTTGGAACAGAGGGTAATTTCATTAACATAACCATTACAGGAGATAAAAAATTTGCTTTTTGTTCCCAAGGTCCTAATTCAATTCTTACTACCGTTGCGGAACCCTCAACCGAAGATATGGAACTAAGAGTATATTCTGAACACATAGCGAGTAAAGTTGAATTACTTATCGAAGGTACAGATAATGTTTCGCTTGAGATTCCCGAAATAATTCGAACCTTGTCCAAAACTAAAGGAGGAAAATTACCTACTGGAGAGTTCTCTACGAAGTTAATCGTTTGTGGAGATTATCAAGTAGGTAAAACATCGCTAATTAGGAGATTTGTTGAAAATAGATTTCAAGAAAATTATATTTCTACTATTGGGGTGGAAATATCGAAAAAAGTTATGGATCTTGACGATACGACCAGTGTCAATTTCATTTTATGGGACATCGGTGGTCAGCGGCAGCAAATGATTCCTTACAGAAAACGGTTTTATAACGGAGCAAATTCTGCTTTTTTGGTAATAGATAGGACTCGTGAAAATAATCTGAAAAGTATCGAATTCTGGTATAAAGAAATAAAAGAATCTACCCCCAACAACATTCCAATAGTAATTGTCGGAAATAAATCGGATCTAATCGATGACCTCGTAATTTCCGAAGAGAAAATAAAAGAAGTCTCAGAAAAGTTTGGTTTTCATTACATTTTAACCTCTGCGAAAACCGGGGAAAATGTAAACGACGCTTTTATGTATATTGCGTATCAATTTTTAGAAAATGTTTAATCTGATTGGATAAAATTACAATTGATTTCTTTATTATTTCCTTTTTAGCCTAAACAAATATAATTTGTAAATTACATCTAGTATAGAAAGTTATAAAAGTCAAATCGAAACTTATCTTTTTTAAAACCTTGATTTTGTAAATAAAAATTAAAATTATTTAATGGAGCTTTCAATATTTATCATTGTTAAAGGATATTCGTATTATTAATTTATTTGATAAGATTATTAAAAAGGAGGTAGGATAGAAATAGTATTAAAAGTAGAATTTAACGAAGTATACGCAACCTGAAACACTCAAGGCTATCTAATGGGATTTTCCGTCAAGGAAATAACCTATAAAAACAAATATATCGTATATCTTGCTGAACAAACTTTGAGCGGTCCCTGGTTTAGTTTTAAATTAAAAGGAAAGAATCTCGGCATGGTTTCTGTAATCCTCAAGAACATTGAACCTACACCAATATATAAACTAGTAAATAGTAGAACAGGCACGGCAATAGATAGAATAACGCTCGATTTCGATGTAAGAGAATACATAAAAAAATTACTAAAGGAAAATATCATCGAACCGTTTGAATTTGACAACGAAGAGGCCATTATAAGAGTATATATAGATATTTTCAAGCGACCAAAAGTTCCCTACATTAATACCTTTTTCACATTTAAAAATAAATCAAACTACGATTTGATTGATTTTACCATGTATTTAGTATTTGATTTTGATATAAATGGACTGGAAGGTTTTGACAACGATATGTCGGGGTATTCCGATGAGAACAATATAATATATCAATACGACGATACGGGATTACATGCCGGTTTCAGTACGATTTCAAAACCAACTCATTACGAAAGTTGCTTATCCCGCGAATTTGACATAAATGAAAATAACTTCGATTTATCTAACAACTTATACAACGGAAAAGGGGAAATTTTATCTGCTTTACAAATAGAATTTATGACTTTAAGACCTGGAAATACTTTTCAAACAGCGATGGTTCTGTCTGGAGGGTTTGACAAAGAGGAGTTATTTCAAAATATTAAAGAAGGCAAGATAAACGCAATGAAATTCTTAAGTCAAGTGAATAGATCGGTGAAATCTGCTCAACGGAATAAGCAAGAGGTGGGATTTATAAAGATAAACCAACAAAAAAGCGAAGGTTGCGGCGAAACCTAAATAAAATAATGATTCAAATAAGTAAACCTAAATAGGATTTTATTTGATGAAGACCTTGCGAGGGTTAATTATAGGTTAAAATTATTATCTATCTATTAAAAGTCCAGAGAATTAACTCATATTATATTCCTTCTATTAATCCTAAAAAGATTGTTCTTGATTTTAACCGAGCGATCAATAACCAAGAGTCGGAAAAGTTATCAAAACTAATGCACGAAAATTATAAATTTGTCGACTCCACAGGGCGAATTGAGGTAGAAAAAAAAGAGAGATTAAAAGCTGGAAGATTTTCTTTGAATTATTTCCAGATTACCAAAACATCTTTACAAATTTAATCGAAAGAGATGATAGAGTTATTATAATTGGTTATTCTAAATGTTCAGATAGGAGATTAGATGGGCCCGCTATATGGTGCGCCATAATTAAAAATAATAAAATATCTAAATGGAGGATTTTTAAAAACACGGAAAGCAATAGAAAAAAATTAGATCTCCCCTTGGAAAGCTAAGTTAATTAAATTTCTTTAGATTATCATCACTTTTTCATTCCAGAAACCTAAACTAAAATTAATTGCTAATTAGAGATTCTATTAAAGTGTAAATAGATATAAGAAATAAAAAGTAGGAAGAAAGACACGAAAAATCATTATATTAGTATTCTTCACCATCTATTTTTGAAGGGATCTCTTTTACTTGCTTGGCAAGTTCGGCAGCTCTTTCTTCTCCATCCCTAAGTTCTTTTTCGTTAGGATATCCGTTAAAGATAATTGGATCGAATATGTCCCATTTCATCCGGTCGCTAAGCTCGTCAAAATCCTTTTTCGCACCACCACTCCATCCGTACGACCCGAAATACATCGCTTTTTTATACCAAATGTGCTTTTCCTTGAATAAATCTAAAATATACTTCATCGGAGGAAACATTCCGTATTCGTAAGTAGGAGCTCCAATAATCAGACCCGCCGATTTATACGCGTCCGAAAGTATAAAAGACGCGTCTACGTTCGGGACGCGATGCACATTAACGGGTACTCCAACATCCGAAATACCTCTTAAGACAGAATTAAGCATAACTTCAGTATTTCCGTACATCGAACCCCATACTACGCAAATCTCGGGCTCGGCATAATCTGCGTTGTAGTTCGCATAGCGTTTGTATTTCTTAATAATCACTTCAGGTTTTCCTTGCCAGACTAACCCATGAGATGGAGCGATGGTTTTAATTTCCAAGTCTTTTAATCTATCGATAGCTTTTAAAACCATAGGAGAAAACATTGAAATAATATTAGCATAATATCTAAGCGTTTCTTCTTCCCAATATGGTTTACTAGCATCCGAAGTTTTGTCGTCAAAAATACATCCTTGATGTACTCCAAACGAACCAAATGCATCTCCAGGAAATAAGGTATTAGAGTTCGTTTCATAAGTCACCATGGTCTCAGGCCAATGTACATTTGGTATAGGCGTAAATGTCAAAGATTTTCCTTTTCCTAAATTAATTTCGTCTCCCTCTTCTACGCTTCGCACATTTTCTGTGATCCCATAAAAAGCCTCGACTAATTTAGCTCCTTTTTCAGTAGATATTATTTCCGCATCGGGACAAAGAGAATGGACAAGGTAAGTAAAACCAGTGTGATCCGGCTCTAAATGATTGAGAACAATATAATCTATGTCTTTTAATTCTATAGGAATAGATTGCAAATTCTTAATAAATGTTAACGCTGCACCGCCCCATTCTCGCACTAATTCAATAACTGCGGTTTTCTCTCCCTTGACGATGTACGAGTTTAAAGCGACGCCATGGGGTATGGGCCATATACCTTCAAATAGATCTTCTGTATGAACATTTGCGCCCACCCAATAAATACCGTCAGATAATTTTATTGCTTGCATAATTATCACCATTTTTTCTAGACCTTGCTCAGATATAAAACTTTTACTTAAAATTTAAAGAAAAGTAGAGACATGTTATAATCGCTTGACACATAGAAGCTTTAGAATCCTTCGATTATTGAAAAGCCAGGTTCGCTAAACTTTGTAGTAATCAATAAATTTGATAAAGCTTTTTGAATTTCTATTTTTATTCATGATTCTCGCATACTTATTGTTAGCAATAATGATTATTCTGTGGAGTTTTAATTTCATAATGGTTAGCTTCGCAGTAGGATATGTTCCTGTTTTGTCCTTATCGCTTTATAGATTTGTAATTGCGAGTCTTTCGTTCTTGATCTTGGATATTTTTACAAGGAGGAGCAATAAACCATTAAACGAATTAAAAGTAGTGTCTCACAAAATATCGAAGAATAATTGGATATTAATTATTTTTGCGAGTTTTATCGGGCAATCGTTTTACTTTGTGACTTTATATGGTGCAGTAGCTCTAATTGGCCCGAGTTTACCCGCTCTTATAGTCTGTTTGTTATCTCCGGTGATAATTGCCGTGTTTGCTCTCTTATTCTTTGACGAACACCTTAATAAAACTATGATTATCGGATTTATAATCGCAACTGTTGGAGGTATTTTGCTTGTGACAGGAGGAGATCCTTCTAATTTGGCCGTGGACTCACCAAATTTTTTAGGGTATTTCTTCGCGATCCTCACTCCTTTTCAATGGGCAATATATACCACATTAACAAAAAAAATTAATAAAACATGTTCTACTCTTAGCACGCTAAAATATACCACCTACTTAGGAACAATTGAATTATTTTTATTCGTGCTAATTATGGGAGAATTGCCAATATTTATAATGAATATCTTGAATCCTGTAGTCCTTCTAGTTGCGTTGTATATAGGATTTGTGTGTCATGCAGTTGGATATTATATATATCAATATTCCCTAAAAGAGCTGAAATCATCGAAAGTGGCTTCATTTCTTTACATTGAGCCTTTTATAACTCTCTTGTTTTCATTTTTATTTCAAATAAACGAGACTATCGTGCTCTGGAATATCCTCGGGGGAGTTATCGTTCTATTAGCGGTATTATTGATAAACAAGGAAGAGAAGACAGTCATTTGCGTTCAAATAAACGAATAGTGAAATATTCGTGCTATATAACTTTATGAATTTTTTTACGATACAAAATTCTAATTTCAGAAAAATATTGAAAAACCTTTAAATTTTAAAAGAACGCAAAATTGAAGGAGGTTATTAAAATGAAAACTATTTGATAGTACATTCTTCAAAATAGAAATAGGCAACTATAAAGTTAAATTTATTATATCATTAACGAGCTTTAATATTAATTGAGTTAACTTAAATTTCCAATCAATGAAGTTTTTCGTAGAATATAAACAAAAAAGAATGAATGGAACATTTTACTTCGTTTATGCTGATGTTATTAATTTTTTAGAGCAATGGACCAATAAATACAATCATATTTCGGAAGATCGAGATTTATTAGATTGGTTAACAACCCATCATCGAGTTCTAACTGAGGAACATCGTGATTATGATCCTCCTCGTTCCTTTATTCTCGAAGGGTATTCCGCGAAATATATTGACCAAGAGAGGATGATTATTAATACAACGAAGCTGTTTCCCAGAATGTATTATTTAGCCCCCGAGATAGCAAGAATTTGTGATTTCGAAGTATTTTGTGAGAAATGCGAACTGACTTATAAACGAAACCAATTAGATTTGGAAAGATATGATGATTTAAACTCTATATTACTTGTTGGAAGTGCAGGAGCAATGATGTTCTGTCCAAATCGTCATTGGTTACTCGATGTTATGAGCTGTATTAGCTAAAGACTATTACAGATCAAAAATTCATACTTCAAAAATGATTTAGATTTTTATTGTTAATATGGAAAAAATTATATAGTCTTACTTTCTTTACTTTTCTAATTAAAAAAATTAATGATGACACATGTTATTGGGAGCAGCATTACAGGAGTTGAAAATACTTCAAAGTAAGTTATCGAGATTATATACATTAAGAACAGATACATTCAATGTATTAGAAAATAAGGAAGTTGAAGTGGAATTCGATAAGATCTCTAAGGAGATTAACGAACTTTTGAACGAGATCAGGGCACTAAAAGTTCAAATTGCTCATACAAATAATACAGTAACTTTAGATTTAGACGGAAAAACTATAACTATCCAAGAGTTAATTATTCTTATCTCCGATTTAAGAGAAGAATTATATCAACTTGGCTATTTAAAGCCTAGAGGTCCAGTATATCTCGGCGGACAAGCTGTTGAATATGTACCACAAAAAAAACAAGACGAAATGGCAGAATTGATTTCAGAATTAGAAGAAAGGAAAGCGGAGTTAGATAAAATTCTTCAAGCGAGAAACTGGTCAACGGAATTAATAGAATCTTAAAAGTTTTTCTATTGAGCATACCGCAAACTCTACGATAGGAAGATGGCACACCTGGTTGAGCAGACTGCTCATTCGGTTCGATTCCGAGAGGAGATGCCTTACAGATTAGAACTTACTGATCAATGATCAAGGATTACAGATTAAGGATCAAATCCCCGTCGTTTTTTGATTGTAGATTTGAAGGAAAGAATTCTTGGGAGTTTCTCTCAGCGGGTTCTATAATAGGAAAACTGTTTAGAAGTAATAACTTGATTATAACTTATAATTTTTTTCTCTTTCATCATCTTTTTTTTCAGAAAGAATATTTTGAAAGCAGTTTCTAAATTCACTAACAGGAGTCTGTCTAATGAGTTGAAATCCCACGAATTTTAATTCTTTGATAATATTTCTCTGCATTTCAAATGATTTTGAAAATATTTTTTCCCAAAATCCTAAGTAGAAGTTATAGAAGATTCTTTGAATCAGTTTTTTTGGTTCGTGATGATCGAAAATTAGTAAATAACCGCTTTTTTTGAGGATCCTATATACTTCCTTAAGAACATTAATTCTCTGTTCCTTATTCATCTCGTGCAGAGCTGCAGAAATAATTACAAAATCAAAATAATCATCTTTGTATTTTAGATTGTTAGCATCCATTACAATAAATTGAATATTATTATTTTTCACCTTTCGCTTTGCCATAGAAATCTGACCTTTAGATATATCAGCTCCAATTATCCTGCAGTCTTTATAAAGTAAGTTTGACAGAAGAACTGTGAGTGTTCCTGTTCCACAACACAGATCAAGCAATTTATCATTATGCCTTACTAATTTTTTAATCTGGTCATATACACTTACTCTTAATATTTTTTCACCTTCTGGAGTAAGACCAAATTTTAAAGCTATGTCATAGACTTTAGATAGAATAAGATCATATATCCATCTATAACTTTTTGATTGAGAGATTGCGGTCAAAACAAGATAAAGAATAAAAATTTTAAAATTATTAATTTATAGATTGATTGTCCATTAAAAAATGAACTTCTTTATAATTATAAATAAATGAAAATGAAGATTTTTACTTCAGTGGGAGTTATATTAGAATAAAAGTAAGATTACAAAAAGGAGGTTGATGAGAACTCTTAATTTTGCTCCTTTAGATATTTTAAAAAGGAATCGTTATAGTTATGTCCTTAATTTTCTGTGCATTGCCTTCTCGTTTAATACAAGATCAATTGTGTTTGTAGAGACAAAATGAACATACTTTTTAATTTAGTTATCCAAATCATAAAAAATGAAAAAGAAATTGTTGATTCTATGCTTCAGTTCTTTTCAAATCTTTAGGTAAATTAACAAAAATGGGAATTAGAATTAAATTAACTGAAAAGGCCAATACCGATAAGAAGAGGTAACCAGGAAGGTATTGGTTGTTAAAAATCCCGAAGAGATATCCAAGTATAATTAAACTTATTGATCTGCCAAAAGTCGTTCCAATATAATTCAAAGAATAGATAGTTGATTGTATTTGAGGAGGATTTATATCTCCCAAGGTTGCTTGGATAAGCGGGTCAATTCCACCGAACATAAAAGCACCAAAAAAGATCAAAAATATAAAAAGCATCGTCGTAATCTCATTAAATGAAATTAAAATCATTGAGTAAGCGAATATGTAAATGATAGACCCTACAAAGAGACACAATAGTATGATTTGTATTCTTCCTTTTTTATTTGTTTCATAACGTTTATCTCCGATATTTCCGAACAATAAACCACTCGGTATTTGACTTCCAAAAATTATGATTAACAAGATTGTAGCGAGATAAGAAGGAAATTTGAAATCATTTTTAAACATCGAAATAAGAAATGAAGATATAGCTCCAATTGCTATGAAAATTGCAAAACTGAAAATAATAATCCAGAATGTTGTTTTAATTTTCCATACTTTCTTAAGATCACCTTTCCTTATTTTATAATCAATTACAATTACATCCTCGATTTGTTGTTTCCTACTTTTTTCCATTGCACCACGAATCGGTTCTTCTACGATCAATAATAAAATTGTGCATATTATTCCCCCGATACCTATAATAAGTAGAGGAACTTGCCATGTATAAAAATCGATTAAAAATCCGGATAACATTTGTCCCAAACCATTACCCATTACATAAATGGCACTTAAAAGGCCAAACTTTTTTCCTCTCTCTAGCGGACTTACTAAATCTAATGTTAAAGAGTAAATCAGAGGCAATGCCGCACCAAATCCGATCGCGGCGATCATTTGGAACAGCAAAAACGAATAAAAGTCGTAAGCAAAAATGGTCATGACTGTTAGAACAGACCACTCAAGACTAGAAATAACTAAAAGCCATTTTCTTGAATATTTATCAGCAAAATAAGCCCATAGTAAAGAACTGAAGGCACCTACCATTAAGAAAAGAGAGTTAATGTAAGCTACTTGCCCTTCATTGTTTAAATTTAAAGCTAATGTAAGTTCTTTCGCCATCGGAGTGATAATACTAAATAAAGCTGAAGAAAATAATGTTAATAAGATTAATATTCCGAAAGTTTGCTTTCCCATAATAAATAGGATTTAATGCAAGTAACTTTAAAAATAATTCTAAAAATATGAAAAAAAATCTTAAAAAGTTTTATAACTAAAAAGATTGAAGTAATATATAATGATTCGCAAGTATAAAGCTTATAAATTCATCTTTTGAGGATTAAAATAATGAAAAATTCAACAAAATGGTTTAATGAAAAATGGTGGATTTCTCCTTTAAATTTCAAGGAGGAAATTAGAGAACAGATGAGTATCCCTGAAAAAGCATTCGTTCGCGATTCTACGATCAGAGAAGGGGAGGAAACGCCTGGAGTTTATTATTCTCTTGAAGAAAAGATCAAAATAGTAGAATATTTAGAAGAAATTGGAGTGGAACATATCGATTGCGGTTATATAGGTCAAGTAAAGGATCAATGGGATTTAGCTAATGAAATTAAGCAGAGAGGTCTTAATTTAAACACATATTCTCATTTGAGTTCAAATCCCCAAAGATGGAGGGATGAAATAAAAAAATCACAAGAAGCTCAAATAGATTTTATAGGATTCGGAATAGTTTTGACACCATGGCAACTAGAACTATTTAGTGGTAAAAAAGAGATTACCCCTGAAGTAATGGTAAGTTTAATTGGACCAACTCTAAAAAAAATTAGGCGTTTAGGGGCTAAAGCTATTTTAGACTGTGTAGATGCTACGAGATCCGATCTATCAATCTTAAAAAAAGCAATAAAAAAAGGAATCAAAAATGGCGTGAAGATGGTGATGTTATACGATACTGTAGGTGCTTGTAATATTCCAGCAATTACACATTTAATAAAGGAGGTAAAAACAGTTGTAGGCAATATACCAATTGGAATTCATGTACATGATGATTTCGGATTAGGTACTGCTTCCACAATAGCTGCAATAGAGCAGGGGGCTATTTATATGGATTTAGTAGCTAATAAGCTAGGTGATCGCGCTGGAAACACATCTTTAGAAGAAGTCGTAGTCGCTTTAGAAATGCATTATGGTATTGATACTGGCATTGATTTATCTAAGCTATACGATTTTTGCAAATTTATCGAAAGAGTCTCTGGTGTGAAATTACCGGATAATAAACCTGTTGTTGGAAAAAATACTTTCTTACATGAAAGCGAACTTCACGTGATGAGTGCATTAGATGCTGATAACTATTGGATGTGTTTTACTCCTTATAAGCCAGAAGTAGTAGGTCAGAAAGAGAATATTATTTTTGGACCAACAACTCTTCATGGAGATGCTATAAAAATTAAATGTGAGAAAATGGGAATTGATAATCCAAGTAATTATCAAAATGCAATATTAGATAGAGCTCATGAACTAATAACTAAAAAAAAATACATTACAGAAAAAGAATTAGAAGCATTGATAAAAGAGATCACAAATTCCTCCTCCTAATTGTTTTTGAAACTTTACTTAGACCATTAAATCTAAAATTTTTTGATTATGGGTTAATATAATTATGTCCTTAGTGTTGCAATCATCATTTTCTCATCTAAAAGAAAGTCTATTGCGCTTATCGGATCATGAAAGACCACATCGCTATTGAGTAGGCATTTGGACGATGCCCCTTCTGCTCCCATTATACAAATTCCGATAACCGCATTTTTTAACATCATTACATCGTTATTTCCATTTCCAACAGCAACAGTTATTTCTGGTCCTAGGCGATCTAATTCGGCGAGCTTAGATTCTGCGTCGTTAATACTACTGGCATTTATCTTAATGAAATCTACCTCTAATTTTTTTGCGATTTCCCTTAGATTCCCCCGCGTATCGGAGGATACTAAATAAATATTATAATATTTTTTGAGATCTTGGAATCTCAAAACCAGGTTAGCGTCGATTTTGCCCTTGAACTGAAGCGTTCCATTAATATCAAATATGATGTTTTTTATTGTAATGTCTCCTAAATTGGGAATATTGATTTTTCTCATAATATTTTCAAGTAAGAGAGTTCGAACTGACTTATTAAATCTTTTTTGTCAAAATAGATATCAAACAGATTTCTTGAAATTTTGATGTTATTTTTATTTCCAAATTCGAAGACTATTAGGTCACATGTCCAATTGATCATATTTAAATATGAATAAGCTTTATAGATCTATATGTGTCCAAATGGACACATCTTAAAAAAATTTAAAAAAATGTAAGAAAATGTAAGAAAATGTCGAAGAAAAAAGAAGAAAACAAGAAAGAAGAACAAAAGGAACAAAAAGATTTTAAAAGAGACAACACAAGTAGAAATTATCCTCCAACACCACCCCACCCTCCTCCACCGTTTGGTTTTCCACCACACCCTTTCATACCTCCTCCCCCTCCTTTTGGATCGTATTCTCCAAGCGAGCCCCTTTTACCCTTTGATAGAGAATCTTTTAAGGACATCAGGCAATTGATCCTATTAACCTTCATTTCGGATAATCCCGAAGGAATTACTGGATATCAACTACAAGAGACATACCAGTTTCCAAGGGGGACTTTATTGAGAGATCTTGAAGAATTCGAAGACATGGATTATGTGAAAGTGAATGAGGATACGATAAAAGGTAGAGCTCAGAAGTTTTACACAATCACAGAAGATGGAAAAAATTACATAGAAAAGCTTAAAGTAAAGTGGGCAAGTCGATTAGCTATGATGTCAGAGATGGCCCCCCCAGAAATTTATGGTCTGCCAATCTTTAAAGAACAGATTAAAGCGCATTTTTTAGAAATGTTAGAAAATTTAGACTCGAAAGAAGATGCTTTAGATTTCTTTAAAGGTGTTAGATTTTGGCTAAAAACTTATCTTGCGAGGATAATAAGAAGGCAAACTATCTTTGAGAAATTAAAATCCCGTATTGCAGATTTAATTTTGAAAATTGAAAAGATGGAGGATTTTAACAGAAACGAGATTAAAGAAGAGATAAAAAAAATCCACGAATCGTTTGCTAATACTCAAAACGATATCGATTTCTTATAAATGTAATAAAAATTCGAGTGATAACATAGATGACGGTAATTTGTGAAAATAAGAAGAGTAATAAAGAGTTTACCTGTAATTGTTTATCCGATAAAGAATTAGTGATGAAAATAGAGAATTTAAGTAAATCATATGGTAAATTTTTAGCAGTGAATAATTTGAGTATAGATGTCCACGAAGGTGAGACCATTGGACTTGTTGGACCCAATGGAGCGGGAAAAACTACCACTATTAAGATTATTGCCAAATTGATGAGACCAAGTTCAGGCAGGATACTCATACGTGATTTAGATGGTAAAATGAAGGATCTTCATAAGCAATCGCAAAATTTAATTAAACAAGGATTCCTGATTGATAGACCTTTGTTTTACGATAAAATGACGGCTTATCAATTATTAAGATATTTTGCATTTATCCAAGATTATTCTACGGATAAAATCAACGATCGGATAAATGAGTTGTTAAACTCTTTTAAGTTAATTGAGTGGAAGCACCAAAAAGTTAAAAACTTTTCAAAGGGGATGAATCAGAAACTCGGTATAATTCAATCAATCCTAATTGACCCTCAGATTATAATTTTAGACGAACCTCAGTCTGGTTTGGATCCAAAAGCTCGGATTGAAATAAGGGAAGTAATTAATAATTTGAGAGGTCAAGGAAAAACTATATTTGTAGCGTCTCATATGCTCCACGAAATTTCAGAGGTATGCGACAAAATCGCCCTTATAAATCGAGGAAAACTCATCGCTTACGACACCATTGAGAATCTGGAAAAGAATTTAAAAACAAAAGAACTAGAATGTCAAATACTCGAACCTATAAAAAAAGAGCATCAAGTTACGATTATTAATAAATTAAACCAGTGTTTGAAACCTTATATCGATAGCCACGAAAATTGCACAGAACCAATAAAATATATTGAAGGGGACAAAACATTCAAAATTAACTACGACGGGAAAAAATCTTCAAAATTTAAAATACTCGAGATTCTAGTTAACAATTTTAAGAGCCTTTTCAAAGTCGTATCTTTTACTCAAGAGAGGACGACGAAATTAGAGAGAATCTATTCCGAAATGATTATCGATGACGAATTTAAAAAAAGACCAAATAAAGCGAGGTAACAATACAAATGGATCAAATGAATAGTATGTTTTTAGGGATAAAACATATTATAGCAACCTTTATATTCGAACTAAAGAAGCAATGGAAAAAATTTCTTATTTTTTCGCTATTTTCTAGCATATTGGTCATTATTGGAGCTTATCTGCCATATTTTTTAATTGAAGATTATTCACTTCCAGCAACACAGACCGAATTCTTTCAAAATAACCTTAGTTTTATATCAGAGATATCAATTTTTGCAACTTGTTTCTTCTTTGGAGGGATAATATGCTCGGAATTTGGAGAAAAAACGGGATTCATTCTATTTCCCATTATAAACAAATATAAATTACTTCTTGGAAAGTTCCTAGGAAGTTTCGTTATGTCAATAGGAGTTATTTTATCCTATTACTCTACAATGACCTTTCTCGGATTATATTTTTACGATGGCCCTTTAACTACTAGAATATTCTATAGTTTTGGGATTGCGGTAATATATATCTTTGCAATAAGTTGTTTTGTAACATTCTTTAGTTCAATTATGAAAAATATTAATATAACAATTATATCTACTGTATTAATTCTTCTAGTCGCAAATATGATTATAGATCAACTGATAGTATTATGGCTTCCTGAATTTGAACCTGTCTACTCACTGAATCACATGTCTAAATTGATTTCATATATTTTTGAGTCGGATTTTCCTACGAGTTTAGAAGATAGATACGAAGAACAAACGATTAGTGTTGGAGCACACGGACCTGGTGCTGCAGGTGAGTTCACGGCGAGAATATGGCTTACACCTTCTATTATAGGAGGGATTACTATCGCCTTATCTTATGTCTGTATCTTTCTTACATCCGCACTAATCGTATTCAAAAGGAGGCAATTATAAAAATGGTAAAATCAATCATCGAAGGTGAGAAAAATTAGACAAAGAACAAAACTTACTAACTTGATAATGTTTTTCGGGGTATTTTTGATTATATTAGGAGTGATCTGCTATACGCCATACGCGAGGTCAGTTAAATACGAGCTTAACTTGGCTCGTGGAACAGAAGTGCGTGTAATAGAATATCTCGACGAAGATGAATGGGAAGAAACCATAGGCAATTCAATAACGCCAAAGGATTGGTTTGGGGGAGATGCCGAAAGAGAAAATGCTAAGAGTAAGTTTACTTTGAGAAGTACAGACGAAGTTAAATACACAACTTACGATATTTGGTATTTACTTTTTGTAGAATACATTCCATTGGAAGTACAACATTTTTTATTAACAGGTTTAAACCAAACCATATTTACAGAAGAATACATCAATACTCGATTCGATACCGAATATAGTGCGTGGGAAGGCATTTACTCAGAATGGGATTTTACTACGGAAACATTTGACGATGAAGCTGATGAAAAAGAACAAATAATGACAATTCTAAAAGATCCAGAAGATTATGAAGAGATTCTAAACATTTACAATGAATGGGTCGTGGATACGAACGAAACACTTCAAGTCTACAACCTTACAATCCCTACGGTAAGTCAAGAAGAGATTTTTTGGTCGATTGTAAAAAATTCACTTGGAATTGCCTGTCCTGTTGAAGAATATTTAGAAGAATTGATTGATACTTTCCAAATTGATAATATAGAAGTTCAAGAAAATAAGCTTATATTTGAAAAAGAAGGAAAAAAAGAATACATTGTGGAAATATACTTTGACGACCAAGGATTTCGGACATCGTTTATCATTAAAAACAAAAACAGTGTTATCGTATATAAGATTGCCGGTGATTATTCTACAGAAATATTACTTGGCATCCTTAGTATAGTTCTAATCTGCGGGTTTGTCGGAATTATTGTTTTAACGATCAAGAGAAGAAAAAGGATAAGAGAGATTTAATTTTTTTTAATTTTTATACTCATTTTTTATTTCATTATTTGGTTAAACATTCCAACGATTCTTAATTTATTATTAAATTTGTTCATTTCGGTTATAATTCCTTTTAATCCAGAACCATCGTGAGCAAGAAACTTTTCGAAATTTAAAACAGCTTGATTCCATTGACCCGGTTCGAAGCTTTTTTCTATGCTGAATTTGAAAGCAGATGACTTTAGGTCTACCATTGCGTGATACTGAGTATCATCGCCGGGTTTGATCGATCCTCCTTTAGGCTTGTAAAACGGGCTTATGTACACATTCGCAATTATTTTTTTTTCCGATTTAAATATCCCGGGAGTAACAATAATATTATCTCTTTTTATATCTTTTGCTGAGATGTTACCTTTAAGAGCAAAACCGATCCGATCGCCTTGCTCAGCAGTTTTAAAATTTCTGTCTTGTTTTTGGATACTTCTTATGATTACTTTTTTGGGACCGTCTTCGTATCCGTGAATCTCAACCAATTGTCCAACTTTAACCAAACCACTCTCAACGATACCTAATATTACTGTTCCGATCCCTTTGACAGGAAAAGCACTATCTATCAACACTTTTGCGTATTGAGGTTCATGATTAATATATTGAGGATTTTCTAACCCGGTTTCGATTATTAATTTTTTCAAGTTGTCGTAATCTTGCTTCGTTTTTAACTCTATCACTTTTGACTCTTTTAAGGAGGTTGTATTAAGTATTGTATGAATTTGCTTCTTGATTTTCGCTAATTTCCATTCGTTAGTCGAAGTTATGTTAGAGATTACAACAATTAGATTAGCTCTATGAAGTTGATTTTTCAAGTCAATACCTACCAGAATTTCTCCAATAAGAGAATCGAGGTCTAAATCTAAATCAATTACAAGCAAATGAATGCTAGCTAATCTTAAGATCTGCAGCATGGGTTTAATTTTATCAGGATATCCTATAGGTGTTGAGGCCATGAATGTATATCCAAGGTTCTCTTCGTATCTTGAATATACTTGAATATCAGAGCTTGAGTCTGGAGCGCCTAAAGCTTGTCCAATCAAATTATTCTGTTTAAAATTTTGACCAAAAATTCCAATTGTAAAAGTGTGTCGTTTTCCTTTACTCATTAATATCAGAAATAAATCATACCAAAAATATTTTCCTAAAAAAATTTTAGAGGAAAACTTAACTTAAAAAACCCACCTTAGTCATTAACAGGAATAATAAAAGTATTAATGATAAAATAACGAATATAAATAGAACCTCATTGTAATCAAATTGGTAATAATCAATGCAGACTATCCACGAGATCTATTTCAGAAATTCTAATCATATGAAAGAACTCAGTAATAATTCTATTGATTTAGTAGTTACATCGCCCCCATACCCGATGATTGAAATGTGGGATCATTTGTTTTCTCGTGCTAATGAAGAGATTGGGAGATCGTTGCAGGCAAAGAAAGGGAAGAGAGCTTTTGAGCTCATGCATAATGAATTAAATAAGGTGTGGTCCGAATGTATAAGAGTTGTAAAACCCGGGGGTTATGTGTGCATAAATATCGGTGATGCGACCAGAAAAATTGACTCAACTTTTCAACTATTCCCTAACCATGTAAAAATTACTAATTTTTTTCAAAATAGCGGATTCATCTCGCTTCCTTTTATTTTATGGCGCAAACCTACGAATAGTCCAACAAAATTCTTGGGATCTGGTATGCTTCCCCCAAATGCGTATGTTACCCTCGAACACGAATATATCTTAATATATAGGAAAGGATTTAAAATTAGAAAATTTAAGCCGAAATTTGAAATAAGATACAATAGTGCTTATTTTTGGGAAGAGAGAAATAAATGGTTTTCCGATTTATGGACGGATGTCAAGGGAATTTCACAAAATATTGAAAAGGATGAGCTTAATTCCGAATTGAGAAATAGGTCCGCGGCATTTCCTTTGGAAATTCCCTATCGTTTAATTAATATGTTCTCTTTAATTGGAGATAACGTTTTAGATCCTTTCTGGGGCACGGGAACAACAACGCTAGCTGCTATTGGTTCAGCAAGAAATTCTATTGGATACGAACTCAATTCAGATTTTAATAATTTGTTTCTTCAAGAACTTGAGAAAATTAAGACTTTAGTTGATTTAATTTACACTAAGAGAATCAAACAACACCTCCAATTTATCAAAGATTATACTAAAAAGAGAGGAGTTCCCAAATATCTGTCAAATAATTATGGTTTTCCAATCATAACAAAACAAGAACAGGATATTTTGTTTTACGATGTTAAGAGTATATCAATCAATTCAAATAAAGTTTCCATAAAACATACCAAATACAAACTTGAATAGAAATTTTGTGAAGTTATTTTGAATATAAAGGGTCGTTACTTTTTTTGATAAAATAAATATTATATTACTATATTCTTGAATTAAATATTTTAAAGACTTGATAAGAAATGAATAGCAAGGCTAAACTTAAACAAGCCATAATTATTATAATGGATGATGTCCGTGCATCACACTTATTTGGGTTAATAGACAAGGGAAAGCTCCCTAACATGGGAGTGTTAGCTGAGAAGGGACTTTCTTGCAAAAATTGTATAACCTCCTTCCCAAGCGTGACCTTTCCATCTTATCCAAACATCGTAACCGGTTCTTATTCCGGGTATTTTAAGAAATTAGGATCGGGTATTCCGGCGTATCATTGGGTCGATAGAGATATTCCACCGAAAGAAAAGCGAAAGTATCCATTTATTAGAAATTATGATAATAGAAGTCATATTTGGAAAATTGGAAAGGATTTAGGAAAAAATGTCGCAACGATTTTTGAACAAGCAGGAGAGGGAAATTTTCTCAGTTCTGTAAATGTTATTTTTAGAGGATCGGAATTTCAAGTTCCCGATGAATTTCAATCGAGATATATTTTCAAAACCGTTCAGACTGCTTTTGAAAAACCAAAAGAATTTTTTTCTTCCAATGAAGCCCCAAAAGTTTCTATAATTTATATCCCAAGAACAGACGAATTAATGCACGAAAAAGGTTTTGACCATCCAGAATATATAAAAGAAATTATAGAATGTGATCAAGCTTTAGGTCAACTTATAAATTCTCTTAAGAAGAAAGGATATTTCGAAGAAACGGTTATTTGTATTGTCTCTGATCACGGAAACTATAAAGCTCAAAAAATGCATGATCTCGAACCATTTTTTGATAATATTGGTTTAAAGCAATACCTGCCTAAAAAAGGGAAGGGTGATTTCGACGCGAATTTTGGATCTGTTGGATTTTTTAACTTTCGAGGTGAAACTTGGTTCCATCACCCAACCCGCTCGCATATGGAGAATTTCGAATTAACTGGAATGGGAAAGAAAACATTGAATCTTTATGACATGCTTTGGAAGATTCCTGGAGTTAAATATTTGTACTATGCCGACGATGAAAATCGTCCTGAGAAGGGTATAATACATTTGGAAGCACGATTTAAAAATAAAGACAAACCACTCAAGGGTCGAATAGTATACGAAGGGTTAGGAAAAAATCAAAAAACAAAGTACATTTTTGACAACGAGGATCTTTATTATTACATAAACGATAATAAAGCGCAAAACATTTTGGATGGAAATTTTCACAATATAGAAGAATGGATGGAATATACATCTCATGTTGATTTTCCTATGTTTATAGACCAATTATCTCGCTATTTTAAAAATCCAAGAAGATGCGATATTATGCTTTCAACTTGCGCAGAATATGCTTTCGGATACGAACACGGTCATACGGGCACGCCTCACATGTACAACCATGATGTTGCTCTGAAGGATTCAATGACTGTTCCGTTAATAATTGGAGGATCTCAAGAGATACCAAATATTAATCTTAAATATTGTAAAACTACTGATCTTGTTCCATCCTTATTATCTCTTTTAGGAGAGGAACCTCACAAAAGCGTAGTAGGACGATCCCTTCTTTAATCTATTTTACACACTCACTTTAATTAAATTTTTAAAAAAATAATTCCTTTCTTTTTTCATTACTGTCGGAAAGATAATTCATATTACGAAAAGTTAAGAAATTTGAGTGGAAATGATGTCTCTAAAAAAAATAAGAATTCAATTAATCACCTTTTTGTTGATATTTATAACTCTTGTAGTCGGATTCGGATGGGGGATGAGTAGGGACGAGCCATTTATCAAAATTCTCCCATTTGATTCGGCGGGTGCTCAACTTGCGCTAATAATTATCTTAATTGTTATAACTTCTATTATCGGAGGCTTTTTCGGAGGATATGTTTTTGGACCATTATTTTTGTTGGTACATATGAAAATAATAGGGCGAAAAATGAGTTATGGGATACAATTGAGAGAAGAACCCGAGAGATTCAAAGGAACGTTCAAAGCAATATTTCCTTCGCTAATGGCAATTAACTTTTCCTTTATATTTGCCTCTGATCCAAATATTGTCTCTTTAATAGTTTTTTCTGACATACAAAATTACGCTCCTTTAATGGCGTTTATGTTTATAATGACAATCACCATTGGAGTTTCAATGGCTGTCTTTTCGCCGATATGGTTTCTTCTAGACGCTGGAATTGTGTATACTAATAAGAATAAGGTCGAAGATAGGAGAGATCCAATAGAAGTACGGAGTGTTGGAGGATGGTTTCACTATTCATTAAAAGGATATGCCGGTATTAGCGTAATAATTACTTACATATTATTTTTACTTTCGATTTTTGAATATTTTGGAAAAGATTTACATTGGTCTACTCCTTTGGGTTTAATCCCCTTTCCTATAATCCTTAATTTTCTGGCTCTACCCTCTATATTTATATTAGAAATAACGGTAAAACATAGAAAAAAATATATATTAGTTTTCGCAAAAAAGCTAGGTATAACTGGACCATTAGAAGATCCACTAAATATTAAATAATTCTTTTTTTTCCACATCATTTTCGCAAGTTTAGATTAGGTTCTTAAGGACTAAGAGTCTGAGAATCAATAAAGTATTTTTATTTTCCTTTATTTACTATAATGAGAAAGGTTATGCGAAAAGGAAAAAAACATCGGTTTTCTGAGGAAGAAAAACAACTGATCAAGGAAATGAAGAGTCAACTTTCTATGATGGATGTCCCTCGGGAAGAGTGGAGTTCAATAATACAAAGAGAGTTGAAACATCAACAGAAACTTAAGAAGAAGACCCAGAAATCATCAGAACCAAAATCTGGTATTTCTGCGGTTGTGGATAATATTAAAAAAAAAATAAAAAATGCTATTTTTAAATTATTTAAAAAAAGGCTAATTCCTAAAGAGTTAAGAGGAAAAGAGGGGCAATTAGAAGATTTTCTTGAAATGTTTGATGGAAATATGGAAGATTTATCTAGAGACGATTTAAACATGATGAACGCAATGATGGGAGGATTCCAAATGAAGGATGTTGATGATATGTCTTCTCACGGAACATTTGTTGCTGAACGCCCCGATAAAAAGCGAATGATTGTCTCTTTTGATGACGAAGAAGAGTGAAAATTTCCTTAATAAAACATATTTTAGATAAAATACGGTTTAAGTCTTATCTCAAGAGAACATAATATTAAAATTATAGTTACTTCTATTTATTTAAACAATCTCATATCCTTATTTATATGTTTAAAAATCCACATAACTAGATCTCGTTTATTTTCCGGTCTCCAACCCTTCCAAAAATCTCGAGGTTCAAATCCATGGTCTACCATCAAATCGGGAAATGGTCCCAAATCATTTTCGTTACAGATAATATTTGCCGTCACTATCGTTCTACCGTTGGGATCTTCATCTTGAGGAACTTTTATCGAGACGGGTATCTCTAGAAATTCTTTTGGATTAGCGTTGCAAGATTTAAACTTCCAATCTGTTTTCCAGTTTTCGGGAAGATTTAATTGAATTTCTAATTTTAATTTTTTGTTGAGATAATTTCGTATTATAAGATTCGATTTAAATTTTTTCCCGGGCTTAGTTAAAACGCGAACAGGATTAAAACATATCCAGTTAGGATCAAAACCTATATTTGGATCTTCTTGAGCTATAATATCACACAATACTATTTCATAATCCGAGACAAATTTTTTAAATGATTTTAATAACGTTTTGTCAGCTTTTATAATCCCATAATGAGCTATTGCTAAATATTGTGGTTGACAACTCAATAAAATGTCAGCACATTTCATATATCCAACATCTTTGCCAATTCGGCAAAAATTAAGACAATTTAGATTTGTTTTACGATCAAAAAAGTGGTCAGCTTGAATAGTATCCCCGGTGAAGAAAACTGTTTTCCCATCAATTTTAGTATGTAATCCCATATGATATTCCGTCTGTCCAGGAAAATGATATACTGTAAACTTATAATCTTCCCATTCAAAACATTCTCCATCTTTCAACACCCGATCCACTTTGATAGATTGACCTGTTAGGCATCCAATTCGATAATGAGTAGGATGTTCTAACACATCGACTATATTTTCAAGAGCGTAAACCTTAGCTCCATATTTACTCTGCAAAAAAGGTATTCCAGCAGTATGGTCGTCATGATAATGAGTTGGAATGACAAAGTCAATTTTTTTTATATGATGCTTATTTAGAATTTCCTCTAATGCTGTTGGTGTATAACCGAAAAAATCGGAGCCAGCATAATCTATAAGTATGCCGTTTTGATGATCTCCTAAAATAATGTATGGAGGGCGAAAACCATCATGGATAATGTGAGGAAACTGGTCAATATAATCTTTAAAACCACCAACAGATTTGAATCCTTTTTCACCAAGAATTTCTATACTGGAATGTTCTGAATAAAAAGCTTTTCGGGCTTTTTTGAATTTCTTCTCTAACACCTGAATCTCTTTAGTGGGTTCTGATATGACCTCACCATGAGATGATAATAGATATTGAGGATTTTCATTTAACAATTTACTAAAGGATTCTAGAGATCGCTTGATTCCTCCTTCTCCATTATCATTATAATAATATTCTAAATCATAATAAGTTATGACTTTTCCTCCTGAGTGGATTAAATCTCCTGTGAATGCTAGCTTTTTTCTATCGATCTCTATTAAATAGCTTATACTACCTGTAGTATGACCAGCAGTTTCTAATATTTTGACTTGATAATCACCCCAATTAAATAGATCTCCTTCTTTAAAAGTTAAATCTAACGGAATGTTTTTCGTAGAGACAAAAAAGGTAGGTTTGAAGTAATAAATATCGTAATAGGATTTTGTATTCCAAAATTTTTCTGCTTCAGAAAAAAGTTTCCTCTCTTTTTCTGGAGCTGCTATTTTAATATTTTGTTCTATGGCAAGATCATCCCCATAACATTGATCTCGATGATAATGAGTGTGAAAAATATACTCTACATTATCAATACCTATATCTCGTAAATAATTTAAAATATCCCCTGATCCGAAATCAATTAAAATTGCCTTAGTTCCATTCTTAATTGCATACACATTAATAGTGTCTTTAAACTGGAAAACATTTTCAAATATTTCAAAAAATTTCATTGCTAAGTAGACCAATAAGTATAATTTTAAAAAGAGATTATGGAAAAATCTCTAATGATTCACATAATAATTGTAAACAATTTAAGATTAATCTTAAGAATGAAATTCAAAGATGTTAATGATAAATAAGAATCATAAAATAATGTGATAGCATAATCTAAAATAAAGACTTCTATTTCTCAATTAATCTTACAAGCCATGAAGGCATCTCCAACGCTAAATACGCAAATAAGAGAAACAATAATGCAACACCCCACGCCAAGAAGAAAAATATCGAAAATCCGGGATGGTCTAAGAACACGATAACTGCATTTTCAAGCACTAAGAGAATAAAAAACCCAATCATAGAAAACATGGACAATGTTAATAAATTAAAACCCCATCGCACTTTTTTATCTTCGGACTTTTTTCTTGACCGCTGACAAACATATGCGATAAAACCATAGAAAATTAAAGAGTATAAGACAAAACTAACTGTGGAATATAATCTGATGTTTAATTTACCCTCATAATCTTCGGGAGGTTGACCGTAGTAATTCCAAGGAAGGAACATCATTATGCTCACTACTATTCCAATAATGATCAAGTATTTAAACGATTTCTTTGATACGCTTGTCATGTGGCTAATAAATAGAAATAGGAACCAATTAGAGATAATAAAGAAGGTATAAGCTAGAGGAAGGGTTATTCGATAAATTTCTTTTTTCCATCCGGTAATTATCACTTCTCCTAATCCGATGGTTAGAGAGGATATAGTCATCGTGATAAACATAAATACGATAGTGAGATAAAGAGGAGGTTTTACTCGTCTTTCTCGCCATTTTAAATACATTTTTATTGTAAAAATGGAACTTAAAATGACTAAAATTATATAATATATGAATAAGGGGAACATACGGGGTTCGTAAGGTTCGTAAGAAAATAATGTCATAAATTGTACTTCTTTGAGTTCCTATTTATACCTTTTTAAGCTAAGATATTGTAATAAGATCGATTCACTTTTATTTTAGCTTAATTTATTTACTACATCTAAACTTATATTTAACATTATGCAAAATCTAACAGAAGATTGATATTGAGTAAAATGGACGATTCAAAAAATGAATTTGATATAATAGTCGTAGGAGCCGGACC
>WJKD01000748.1 GCA_014729315.1 Promethearchaeota archaeon
AAAGAATGTATTTGGTATTTATTCTCTAAGTCCAGCCTTAAGGACTTCGGCTAAACTTAAAAACATCGCAGAAAGGACAATATTAATAGGTGAATCTATTCTTAAGAAAGGTGATTCTTTTGCACTTAGAGTGAAAAGATCTGGTAAACACGATTACTCTTCTCAAACCGTAGCAGTTTACATAGGAAAGCAAGTTTTAGAAAATTTTCCCGAGTTGAATTTGAAAGTTAACTTAAGTAATCCCGATAAAAGTATCTTTATTGAAGTTAGAAACGAATTTACCTACATCTTTACGGATATCATCAAAAGTAATTGGGCGGGATTACCAGTCGAAAGGAATAAAAATATTATTTGCATGGATATAGGAAGATTGGAAGACATTGCGGCGGGGTTTATGTTAATGAAGCGCGGGTGTAATTTGTTTCCAATCTTGTTTAAAATTACAGAAAATAACAAGAATATAGAATTATGGAAGTCAAACTGGAACCAAATGTTGAATTATAGCCATAAACAAAATATAAAGCTGAATTTGATTGATATAACAAAGATTTTACGAAAAATAGATTCAAAGTTAAAACATAAAGAATATTTTTGTGCCTTATGCCGACTAATTAGATTTGAACTGGTCTCTAAGATATTAGATTCTCCCGAATACGAGAAAATCCAAAGAGCAAGAGCAATCTCTTGTGGATTAGCTTTAAATAATAGTTCTTATTGTTCCGACCGTGTTGATCTTTCCACTATGTCGTTAAGTTATAAATTCTTTAATCATCCGTTATTTACTCCTATTATTGGGTTTAGCGAGAAGGACGTAAAGACCCTTTTAAAAAAAATTTCAGAAAAGCTAGATCCAATTGATTATTGCATCTTTAAGCCAAAATATCAAAAATTTGATGTCAAGTTGGTCGAAAAAATATATAATTCCTTGGATTTAAAAGAAGACTTTGAAGAATGCTTGAGGAATATCGAGAGTTTCTTTATTATTAATTAAATTTCGAATCTCTGGAATTTTGGAAATTCCTTAACCAAATTCGCAAAGATACCAATTTAGCGTACTTTTATGAATTAAACTAAATTCTTATTCCTATGAATATTGAAGTGGGTCGTCAAGGAGTTTTTTAGGAAATATTAGACTTAAACTAAAGAATAATTATTTAAAATAAACATAAAATTTAAATCGTATATTTAAATAATTCTTTTAAAGAATTCACCGCTTAGAAAAGAGTTAATATGGCTAAAGTAAAGATAAATCTATTGAATATTTTTTATCTTCAATTAAAAAAGAAATCTGTTGAATACGAGGGCAAAACTGTTAACGAAGTCGTGAAAAAATTTGTTAAAGATTACAAAGATAAGTTAGACGACCGATTACTGAGCAAAAATAAAAAGAAATTAGATTCTCAGATTCTCGTCTTATTAAATGGTAAAAATGTTGATCTCCTTAAGAATAGCAAAACTAAATTGAAAGACGGCGACGAAATTTACCTCTCTATACCCCTATCGGGGGGTTAGAGGGGGTTGTTTAGAAAATTATGGTTACCTTCTTCTCATCATTGAATTAAATATTTAATAATGATCGTTGTTATTTGTTAATAAAAAACACCTAATTTTATAACGAAGTTCTTTTTTCATTTACTGGTAGGAATTAATTCGATAAAATAATATTGGTAAAATCCTATTGAGTTGAGAGTAAAATGGTTCAGAAAATCGCTTTTTTGGGACTAGATAACGCAGGAAAAACGAGTATCATAACTGCTATAACAAAAAGGTTCGGATTTAAAGAAGATGTATTTAAAATGAGCCCAACGAGAAGAATCTCGAGAGAAGTATTTCATTTTTTGGGTATAGAATTTATAAGAATGGATTTTGGAGGGCAAGAGCAGTACAGAGAAGATTACTTAAAAAATCCAGGAAAATATTTAGGCGGAACAGATTTAATTTTTTATGTCATTGACGCACAAGATTCAGATAGGTACATTGAAGCAATAGATTACTTAGATCAAGTTCTTATTTACTTTAAAGAAGAGCAATTATCTCCTTACATCGCAGTTTTATTCCATAAATTTGATCCGGAGATTATCAAAAATAAGGAATTAAATAAGAAAGTTCTTACTCTTAAACAAGCCTTAACCAAGTTCTCTCAAGCGTTTTCAATTTTTTTCTTTGAGACAACCATTTTCGACATAAAATCGATAATGGACGCTTTTTCAAGCGGCCTCTCGCTATTATTCGATAAAATGGAGATGGTTTCAAACTTATTTGCGGAATTAAGTCAAAGTTATAACGCTATTTTTATTGCGATGTACGATTCAAAAGGAATTACAATAGGCGAATATTATAAACCTCATCTTCAACTTCAAGAGAAGTTAAAAATATACGATAT
>WJKD01000070.1 GCA_014729315.1 Promethearchaeota archaeon
AATATTAACATATGGTTAAAGCATGAGTCGAGTTAGAAGAAAACCCGATAAAAGACCTAGACGGATAGTGAAAAAGAAGAAAAAGAGAAAAATTCAAACAATGGGAATTCTCCTAATGCTCATGATTTTCGGAGGAGGAATCATCGGAATCATTATAATAGCTCTTACTTCTCCTTAATAAAATAAAAAATTTGGAATACATAAGTTTAAATTTGGTCTTTAATAACTTTTCAAAAAACCGGTCCAACAAGCTCGTGAGATTACTTCGTTTTGAAGATTAAGAAGATTGATGTTTTTTTCATATTAGTTCTAATATGCTTAACTGTTTTTTCGGTAGATCTGGCTACGAATCCGAGTCATAGAGATGCGATAACTAACATCTGGGATTCGGCACCTTTCCAAAATATTCCAATTGGTCTTTTTATATCTTTTATTGTATGTCTCATTGGAAATCTGTCTCCAATCCCCACTCCTTACACATGGGTTGTTTGCGGAGGCTTTAGACACCTTCAGACAAATGTATTAATACCTCTATTATTTGCATTTATCGCCTCCCTTGGTGCTTTAATAGGAGAGATCGCAGGTTATTTAGTAGGTCGTGGTTCTTTGAACGTACTTTCCGAAGAGCGCATTAAAAGCCTAAAAGGATACGAGACGTATATTGTTGATCACCCAAGATTAATGCCATTCTTGATATTTTTTGCGGCGCTAACGCCTTTGAACGACGACATTATCACAGTTCCCGCTGGATTAATGAAGGTTGGATTTAAAACCACAGTGGTTAGCTGTTGGTTAGGAAAGTTTTTTATGCTCCTACTCTTTGCTTATAATGCTTTTGGTTTTTTCGATTTATGCGGATTCATCGGTGGCGAAAACTGGATAGTAAGTATACTTGGATTATATATTTTTGTCGTTATCGTTTACCTTTTCGTCCGTATAGACTTTATAAAATTAATAAAAACCCTGAGAGAGAAAGCGTCTAATATTCGTAAAAGAGAAGTCAATAATGAAATTTAGGTTGATTTAATCCACATGATATCCGTAAAATTTTAGATTTTTCTTTAAAATTTTTAGAAAAAGAGGAATTGGTAAATTTTTTCAAATTTATTTTTCTGAATATTTCTCAATTATATAATTTTGTAAGCTCCATGCGTATTTCTCTAGATTTAAGATCAAGATTTTTTGTTGAACTTCTCTGAGATAAGAAACATCAAGTTTCTTAAATTGTTCTTCGAGTCGGTCGATTGTGTCAAAGATTTCCACAATAACATTCCAATCTCTTGCCCATTCCTTATCTTCTACTTCAATTTGTTCTATTTTCAATACCTCCCGTTTTAAAATTTCACTGAGTAATTACATGGTGACTTACCTTTAAAAAGTTTACCCGGTAAAAATTATTAGATTTTCTTAAGAAGAATTTTTTTAAGATACTAAGATGCTGGTTCAGAGGATATAGTTCAATAATATTATCAATAAGTAACGCCCAGAATATTTTATTATTTTCTTAAAAAGTTCCTTTTACTTTACCAAAATTTATCCGACTAAAGATAAAAAACAAAAAAAAGAAATATAAAATGAAATACTATTCTGCTTCTGATTTAATAAAGAAATCTTTAACCCAATTCGGAAGGATAAAACCTAAGTAAAATTCAATGTACGAGGTTATCATTATGATCCTACCCACGATGATAGTAATAGCAGAGATCTCAATAGCAAAGTCCAATAATGTCCCAACAACGTAAGAAGACATCGCAAGAAGAAGAAAAATGCCCTTTAGATGCACTTCTCTATTATCGGATTTATAAGCAACGATTGCGATTGAAAAACCCATAAAAAGATAAAGAATTAACCAGAAGATATAAAATCCAATCAATAAAGGGGCTTCTCGATAAAAACGATCACCGAAAGGAATAAGAATTAACGACGGATTAAAAAAGATGGCGTAAATTAAAATAAATTCAAATATTATCGTTTGAGCTGTTAAAAATCCGAGGATTAATCTTTGTTTTTCCTTTTTAAGCAGTTCGGTATATACAAACCCCCAGGTAATGTTTGCTAGAGCAACAATTCCAATTCCTAAGTAAATTATTATGACATCAACAGGTTTCCCGGTAGTTATAATTAAGAAAAAGGATATAGGATCGTTATAATAGGGAGCTAACATCAAAATAATTGTTAATCCCGCAAATAATAATTCCTTCCTCTCATGCTTGAAATATTTAAGGATTATTTTTATACCCAGGATTAAAGAGATGATTATAAAAATCAAAACAGATATACTCTGAAGCCATTCTATTGGTGTTAAGGTAACTGCCATTTTTTTTCCCAAAATTTAGTAATAAGAAAAACATTAGACTTAAAACTATTTAAACTTTTGACATTAATTTACAAATTTCAAAGCCTATTTTACAATTTTAATCGCCTTCGAATATCTAGATCATTGAACATACTAGATTCGCTCTTTGATTAGGAATTAAAAAAAGGAAAATAAATAAATAGCAATTTTAGTGATTCTTATGTTTTTATTACGACAGTATTACTTGCATTCTGCATGATCCTTAACCTTTTCTTTGGATCTCTGGAATTTGAGATTACACCAATTAGAAAATCTATGATAAATAGTATCCAATATCCTTTTAGGAGATTATTAATAAAATAATTCCCTAATGTGGCAGGTTCTAGAGTCTGTTCGTCAACAGTGCGTAGGTGCATTATAGCTTTCCCAATAGTTTGACCTTTATTCATAGCTTCTAGAATCCAGAAATAAAGCAGAGCAATAACGAATTGGATGATCCCCCACAAAAATAAGTTGAATCTCAAAAAGAGTAAGGAGATAACGAGGCTAATTATAGAAACTATGATAATATCTATAATATAAGCTACTAATCTTGGAAGGAAATCCGCATATTTACTTGCATCGTTCGTTTGCGTTATTGGGTACTGTGTAGCTTGGGGTCTTGGTACGGGAGGTCTCGGTTGAGGGACTTGTTCTTTAGGTATTGGTTGTTCAGATGGTTTCCCTTCCCTGTCTTTCAAATCAGCACCACAAAAGGAACAAAAACTTGAGTCTCCTTCAAGCTTCGCCCCACATTTTGGACAAAATTTTAGGCCCATTTTCTTTACCTCTTAATTTCTATATTAAATTATTCAAATATACTTTAATAGAATATATTAATTCTCTATAAAAATATTAGCATAGACCAATTTTTGTTTCACGAGTTTAACATTTTTCCTCAAGAAGTCTCCTCCCTTTAGGGAGGAGATGAATTGAGGCGATCTTACATACTAATAAGGTTGCTTCTTATTTATGAGAAATTACTAAACGATTAATGTGTGAACCTTAAATATCGATCAATCCCTTATGGATAGTGAGGTTATCGAAGATGCTTTTGACACATAGAGTTCGCATTTATCCGACTCAATCGCAGGAAGACGCGTTATGGAGTTTATCGGAAAAGTGTCGTCTTCTCTATAACTTTGCCTTGCACGAACGCATCCAAAATTGGAAAAGAAACAAGAAGAAACCGAAAAAGGAACGGAAATATATCTCGTATAC
>WJKD01000749.1 GCA_014729315.1 Promethearchaeota archaeon
AAAAGAGAATATGAGAGTAACTTCTCTAATTCAATTTAATCTTAAACTCAAATCACACACGTGCATTATAATCATTTCACCTAACTTTCGGCTCAACTTGACCGCCCTCGTAAGCTCAGCGAGAAGAAGGCGGCAAGTTAGCCTTGTCGTTAGGGCTATATAACCAAATAGATATAAGTGTCAGAATAAAATACCATGCAAATAAAATAACCATTGCAATAATGGCTGCTTCTCCCCAATTTGTAGGCGGATATGGATCAAATTTTTTAAGCAGCCAATAAACAATACCAAATATTAAGGCAAAAACCCATATAGGTTCTAAATACCAGTACCACATGAAAAAATTTATCCTACAAAAAATTATTGATAATTATATTATTACACGAAAATTTGTATATTATAAATTTCCAATATTAATAATATTAATTACTATATTTCTGTTTTTCGTAATTACTTCATTCTCGCCAGAGGTAGTATTTTTTGATATTGACCCCAGTGCCAGTGGATTCAAACATTTTACCGATACATATAATTTTGTATTAAAATTTATGCTGTATTCCATTACAACATGGGGTATTTTAGTTGCATTATTAAAATACAAACAATCGGACATTCAATTTAATAAACAGTTTGATCTTAACCAAAAAATATTTGAAACTACAAATAGACCATACTTGGCAATTGATAAACTTGAATATAAATATGATAAAGACAATACGTTAATATTAGATATTACTTTACACAACTTTGGGACTCTACCTGCCAAAATATCCCGTTTATATTGGGAAATGATCGTACATACAGAACGAAAAATGTTTATAGCTAAAGATTTAAAATATGAAACAATATATCCAAAAAAATCAAAAGAAATAAATTCACCAAGTAGCAAATGGGCTGATATTTCTATGGACGACATTCTTATAAAAGAAGCGAAATTACCAGCAGTTTTAATTTTAGACATTGAATATTTAGGACTTGGTAAAATCATTTATAGAACCAAAGAAAAATATTTTTGTGAATGTAAAAAAGATTACTTTGAACTCATTGAAACTGATTATGAACTAACTGGTCATTATTTCTAATTGTAAAATTTGCCCTAACCCTAAAAATCAACTTGACAAAATTGCTGTGTGTCAAATCTAATTTTTTAAGAAAATAACGTTCATTTTTTTGCTTCACCTTCTGCGTTGCAATTTTGCAAGTTATTTTTGTCGTTATACATAAATAAAATTTAAAGGATTAATATGAAAATTACCTCAATCCAAAAAAAAGAATACAATCTATTTCTGGAAGCTATTGATATATTTCCAGAATCACATTCAAAATTTGCATTAATTAATGCTAACTCTTGTTATAAAAGAGCATGGAAATTCAAAAAACGTGATCCCAACATATCAAGATTCTTACTTATTACCGCTGAAGAAGAAGCCGCAACATCTATAATTCTTGCCTTAAAGGAGCAAAAATATAATAATATGAAAGATATTAAATATCATGATCATTCTATCAAAACAGGAGTATATGTGTTTTATGGTGAAGTCCATAAATTTTTAAGTAATAAATTTCCAGATATTCATGTTGAGAAAAAAATAGTTCACGATTTAAAATATCCACGCATAATTATATATCACAGCAAATCTGATTTTTCTCCTAATGTAAAAATTAAGACTGATTCTCCATTTATATTCCCGTTCGAGTTGAATGGTACAATAGAATCTTTTCAAGAAGATATTTTGAATTACATAAATATTGAATCATTTTTTAAAACAATATCAGATCATACTAAACATAGAAACGATATTTTATATGCAAGTCAATATGGGATTCCATATATTAAACCAGAAAATTTATTGACTCAATTTCCAATATATTATCAAAGATTAGCTCAATATTTAATGCTATTTCTTTGCATTAAACCATACAAAGATCATCAACCATTATTACAGCAACTCATTGATACTTTTGTAGAACTTAATAAACGGAGATACAATTCTCATCAGTAACATAAAATATAGATGGCACATATCCATTTGAAGTCCATCGACCGATAGGTATATTACCGTATTCATTTTTTATTCTGTTTAAATATGAAATAGCTCCATCAACACTATGTATAGAAACTGGCGGATCGTTTTCAATATTATCTGATAAGCTATAATATGAAATATCAGCAAGAATAATATCAGGATGAGTTTCCACACGTTTTCTAATTTTAGGATCTACATTATTAATAAGATCAATAGGTTTGGTAGATGTACAAATAATTGTTTCTTTAATAGCCATAATTATTGTATAACAAAATGCTGCACCTGACCCGAGGGCGTTGCGATAATTTCCGAACGCCCAGAGCAGCAATTAAAAGTTTCTACTATTTACTAACGTCCCGATCGCTCAAGCCCTCGGGCAGGTGAGCATCGTCGTTA
>WJKD01000750.1 GCA_014729315.1 Promethearchaeota archaeon
ATAATCCCTCTCGCTAATATATCCAAACTCTGAGACTCATTTCCAAATCTTATAATTTTATTGAGTAGTTTTAATTGTTTATTCATAGACTCTAACTTAGAACGCATATTTTTTTTTTGTAATTTGTTGTTACATTCAAGGCTCCGGTAATTTTTCCCTTTGCATTTAAAGGAATGCTCGCAAGACTTAAGAGTTTCCATTTTTTGGACTTTTCTGGCTCTATTTCGCTATAGTCTTCAGTATAGAGAGATTTTCCTTCGATTAACACTTTTCTATATGTTTTTTTCTCGAACGTTATGCTTTGAACATCTTCAACAAAATCGAGAGGTAATCCTTTATGATAGACTAAATTTGCAACATTATTTTCGAAATCTTTAATGTATATTCCTCCACCTGAAAATTCCGTAGTTTCTAAAATGACATCTATAATCCCTCTCGCTAATATATCCAAACTCTGAGACTCATTTCCAAATCTTATAATTTTATTGAGTAGTTTTAATTGTTTATTCATAGACTCTAACTTAGAACGCATATTTTTTTTTTCCGTGATATCTCTATATACTGAAATCACGGCTTTGTGTCCGTCATAGATTACCGGAGAGAATAAGATGTCAAAGAATCTCATGGCAGCAGACGAAATTGGTTTTATGCATTGTTCAAATCGTGTTTCACATAATTGATTTTTCAAGAGATTTCTTTGAGGACATTGATCACATGGTTTTTCATAGTTTTTTATAATTTTATGACATTTCTTACCAATAATATTTTCTCCAAAAATTTCGATTCCTGAATCATTAGAAAATAAAATTTTAAAATCTTGTGAAATAACAAAAACGGGATCTTTTAAATTAGATAGGATGGAATCAAGATTTTCTTTTGATCTTTTTATTTCTTCCTTTGCACTTTTAAGTTCAGTGATATCCAATGAAATCCCTATTATTCCGTCTGCCTTCCCTTCTTTGTTTATATGAGGAATTTTACTTGTACTCAACCAATATCTCTTGTCCTCAGTATCCCATGGTTCTATTATGTTAAGTTTTGACTCTTTGCTATTCAATACGTCAAGATCGTCGTTCCAATAACTTTGAGCTTCTTTTTCTGGATAAAGATCAAAACAATTTTTCCCTTCTAACTCTTCCTTTGAAAGATGATGTGCTTCAGCAAAAAACTTATTAACTCTTAATAGGTTATTTTGTTTGTCTTTATAGAAGACCAAGCCAGGAATAGCGTCCATTATAGTTTCTAATTCGATTGCCTTTTGTCTAAACTTTAATTCAGAATACTTTAGCTGCTTTTTAGTCTTATATTCATCCGTAACATCTCGAAAAACTAAAATTACTCCTATTATATTTCCCTCTTTATCTTTTATCGGAGCGCCACTATCCGCAATGTTCCTTCTCGTTCCGTTTTTCGAAATTAAAATCGTATGATTAGCCAAGCCCACAACAATTCCCTCTTTCAGTACGCGTTTAATTGGATTTTCAACTGTTTTATCAGTTTTCTCACTAATAATTTGAAAAACTTCGTTTATTTCCTTTCCTTTGGCATCCTCCAAACTCCAATCAGTTAAATATTCCGCTTCGGGATTTAAAAATACGACTCTAGCGTTTTTATCTGTTGCAATTACACCATCTCCTATGCTTTTTAATGTTGTAGTCAACCATTCTTTTTGCTCTTCTAAAGTTTTCTCTAATTTTTTTTGTTTAGTGATATCTATTGCCATTTCAAACCGAACTTTTCCCCGCGTATCCCAATCAACAGCTTGGTCAATACAACGATAATATCGATCTAATTCATTATTATAATGTTCCCAAATGTACGGAGATATCGGATTCTCTCCAAAAAGTTTGTCGTTAGTACAAAATGGACATGGAGACTCTAAATTTTGTAAGACTTTATAACATTTTTTACCAATAAGATTACCGGGAAATAAATCATCTAATACATTATTGGCGTATAAAATCTCGTAATTGCATGGATCGGCAATATAAATTGGCTGATCCATGTTGTCAAAAATCGCACGATATTTAAAATCTGAGCTTTCTTTACTCATGAATATGCTACACTTTCCTTTGATGATTGATATTAATTAATTTTTTTAGACGATTTCTCATTAAATCAAATTGGAAGATTGTCGCTTTTCTCGACCGCATCTATTACATCGTTACAAGAATCTAACATCATTTTAATGTAGGGAATTAAATTCTCTTTCGAAATTCTCTTTTTATTTCTATTTTCCTCTAATATAAGTTGGCAAAAACCATGAATAGTATTAATTCCACTTCTTATCTGTAGATTTATTGACTCTAAAGGAAGAAGTTCTTGCTTTTCAAGGTAAATCTCATGTACTTCTTTGTAAAAGTTCATAAAAGAATCGTTATGGTCTGATAAAATTCTTTTTTTTCCAATTTTATGAAATATTTGTTCAATTCTTTTAAAATGAATAACAGGTATGGGAGGATAATCTTTATGTCTCAATAAAATAATCGCATAAAGTTGTTTTCCCCCCCTAGCTGTATTATCTTCTATTTCTACCTTATCAATTTGTCCGTAGAAACCAGTAAAATTAAGTTGCACATACTTGTTTTTTGTATTTAAAGAATCTCTTAATAAACTCTTTACAAAATTTGGATCCTTAAAATCACACGAGGAAAACAGAATGCGGGGTCCTAAAATTTGATCGTATTTCGCAATAATAACTGAAAATGGCGTTCTGTTAAGTTCATTGAGTAGATAATCGTATTGAATTGACATTAAATAATCAAACCTGTTATTAGTCTTGTTTATATTGAATTATCAATCTTAAATTTTTATTAAATTCATATATAAAAATGGTTATTATATGTATTTTTATGATATTACATTTATTTAATTAGTAAATAAAAATAGAACTTAATAAATATATTTGTAAAAACATTTTAATAACCAAAGAATCTTATAATCACTTAGATAAAAATTAATCTTATACTAACATAAAATAGTAAAGTATGTATTAAATTTTTTTTATCCAATTAAAATTAGTTATTTATATTGAGGAACTTTATATATTAGTATTAAAAATGAGCAATAAAATTGAAAGAGCAAAATCAAACGACAAAAAAGAAAGAATAGGTATTTTAGTATCTAAAGAACTTAAGAAG
>WJKD01000751.1 GCA_014729315.1 Promethearchaeota archaeon
CCATAATTGCCCACATTAAGATGAAGGAAACTATTCAAAATTTTAGCTTTCTAGATATTTTAAAAAGCGAATAAGTTGAACCAGAGCTAAAAGATCGAATTCAGATATAAAATAATTAAGCTAAAATTTTTTTTCTTTTTAATAAAATTAGCATTTCTGTTAGTTAAATAAAATGAAAGGATGACTTTTAAAATTAAAATTAGTAAGACATAGTTAATTCCCGATTATGGATTTATTCTTGAGAAATATCTTCTCGGGTATATGGAATTCATATTTGTTTTATTTCCCCGTTTATTATAACTAATTTTATGTTTTAATCCTCTATTTTTTCAAATTGATCTTTTGGAGCGCCGCATACAGGGCAAACATAATCATCTGGTTCGTCTTCAAATTTCTTGCCTTGTTCCTCTTCGTCGTAAATCCACCCACAAACTAAACATTCCCATTTTGCCATTAGAATCACTTTTTACGGTATTTTTTTTACTTAATATTCTAAGAATTAGTCTCTTGTCTTTATATCTTTACTTAATAAATTATTAATCATCAACAAATTAATAAGCAATGGATCTAATGAATGGATATCCTCTCTGGATGGGAATAGATATTCATTCGCGAGCCTCTCACGAAGCCTACTAGTGTTATTCCATAAGCATATGCCAATCTTATACCTGACTCTATTGCCGCTGAAACCGAGGCGAGGATTGGGACTTTTGCTCGTATAGCCTTCAAAACAGAATCTCCCGTGAGCCTTCCTGTTGATGTTAAGAACACTTCTTTAAATGATTTTTCTTGTATTAACATATCTCCAATAACTTTATCTATAGCATTGTGACGACCTATATCTTCTTTTGAGCTCATCATATTTCCTTCAAGATCGAAAACAGCCGCTCCGTGACAACCTCCAGTTTCTCGAAAAAGAACTGTATTTTTTTGCATTGCTATTATTGATTTAAAGATTGCATCTTTTTGAATTCTCACTTTTGTGGTTGCCTTTAAATGTTCCTTCGCGCTATCAAGCGTTTTTTTGATAAAATTTCTCCAAGGAGAAGAAATTCCACATGTCGTTTCAACTACTCTGCTCACAGGATTGATTTCCAACGAATCTAGATCGAATGTTGAAGGATCTTTTAGCTGAATATTCACTTTACTTTCTAGCTCATCTATGCTCACCGATTTTATCTCTTTGAAATTATCAATTATCCCGATGGAATATAAAAATCCAACCGATAACTCCTTTAGATCTTTAGGCAAACAAATGATATTAACCAAAGGTTCAGAATCGATTATTATATCCACCGGTTTCTCAATTAAAACGACATCTAAAACTTCTTTCCTCTGATTCTTTTTTATCTGCGTAAGACTAACTTTTCGTTTAAACATTTTTTCGATCTTTCCCAAGTTAATTTTAAAATAAGCACAATAGAAATTTAAAACACAAATACAAATAAATATGCCATTTTTATTCCATCATTCAAACTTATATAAATCTATTTAGAACATAGATTCACAAAAAATAATAAAGATTTATATTCTTGTTCTAAATTAATCCCTGAAATGCATAATCATATACCTGACCTTTTTTTTATCGCTTGTTGGATGGTTAAATAGTTTATCCAGTTCCAGCGCAGCCAAATTTGGGTTAATATTGGGATTTATGGTCCCATATCGATCTTACAGGAAAAAGACTAAGCTGCTATTTTAAACGGGACTTTTGATTATTCTCATAAGTCTTTTTTATTTAGGTCTATTTGTTGATTTTTACATTTTAATTAAGGGGTGAAATTTGGACCCTCCTTATATTCACTTATTTCTGATTTAAGAAAGACGAATCATAATTATTTAAAAAAAATACTCATTGAATCCTAAAAGAATGTGAGAAATATTAAAAAATAAAGAATAAAAAGACAGTTTTAATTATGGTTTCTTCTTTTACGCAGCAATATATAGTCTGCCGTTTGTTTCCTTTTTGACGGAATGATCACCGGTGTATTCGATAAATTTTCCCTTTACTTTTTCACCATTTGGCAGCTCAATTTCTTTTACTTCTCCTACTTTCTTATAAGACGGAAGTTTTCGAGAAACACTACCCTTAATGACAATGGTACCCCATGCTTGATCTGCACCAGCGCAACGGTCGACATCACCTTCGACGACGATAGTTCCCCCATGGTTATGAATGCCTAGAAAGGCTCCAGCACTTCCGCAAAAGAGCATAGGAAACTTTTTGGCTCCTTTCGAGCTTCTTGCCCATAACATAGATTCGCTTCCTATTTTACCTTTAACTCGGATTACGCCATTTCGCATGCCTTTCCAATATCCTCTATATGCAGCTCCAACATAATTACCCGCATCGCCATTTATAATTAATTCGCCACCATTCATCATCGCACCCGCCCAATCATCGGCATCTCCGTTTACAGTTAACTTGCCTCCAATCATCTGGTTTCCAACATGCATTCCAATGTCGCTATTTATAACTATTTCTCCACCGGACATCTTTTCTCCAATTCGCTTAACGTTAGCAAGATCTCCTTCGATCGTAATTTTGAGGTCATCCAATTCTCCCGACTTTCCTGATACATCAAAAAATTCTTGTAGCTTTAACTCTTGATTCCCCATAAAGACCGTTAAAGCTTTAATTTCTTTAACCGTCTTACCGGCGAAGTTATCAGGAGTAATTGAGTCAGCCTCTAGCGGAAATTCGGGTTGCTTTTTTAATTTAAGTTTTATATCGACCATTATTGGACACCTTTCTTTTCTTTAATTTTTACAATTAATTTTTCTAAAATTTCGCGATCTGCTAAACATTTACCAGGTGCATCTTTTACCTTGCGAAGTCTTAAAGGTACACTGTCCATACGGTATGCGGTTCCTTCGGTTTCGATTCCCGCTATCGCGGGAGGTAAAATTACGTCAGCAAAGGCTGAAGTTGGTGTTTCGTGAGGTTCAATAACTATTAAAGGATGTGTGAACATCTTTTTAGCTGCTGGCGCTGGAAAATTACTTGCAGGATCCGAAGCAACCACCAAGGTTGTGTCAATTTGGTCTTTAATTAGAAGCTCTACCGCAGAAAATTCTCCAGGATTATATCTCGGATATCCGCGTGAAAAATCAACGGAATATCCATAACCACTATTCCATGTAAATACTTGATTCGCTCCCGTTACATTGTAGTGCCCACGCATGGGAGTAATCAAAAATTTAGTGTGATCGTTCAGTTCTCTGGTTAAGCATATAGCTGTGTCAATATTTCTGTGATGTGCTAAGGATTGGGTTAAACCCATACCGAAAAAGATTACACCATAATTACAGTTTTTTAAGATATCTACCAGTTTTTTTACTTGATCTATAGGGACTCCTGAAATTTCATCCTCGTCTGGTTCCACACCGCGCAAAAGCGCTCTCATTGCGTTTAATAACTCGTAATCTTCATTTGGATTTACCTTCACGTATAGATCTGCAATTTGAGCCGTATGAGTGTTTCTCGGATCAATTACAACGATATAACGGTCGTTTCGACCATCTTTTCTGAAATATCCTCGAACAAATTCGCTATACCTTCCAAGATGTCTTGGATGAGCATGTACGGGATTAGAACCCCAGAAGATGACTAAATCAGCCCGATTTTTATACTCGCCCAAGGTGGATGTCGGTACTCCTACATCTTGCTCTGCGAGTAAAGTTGGACCATGGCACACTGAAGCGGTGTTATCCAACACGCCTCCTAACAATTCTGCTAATTCAACACCCCTGCTCTGAGCCTCACACTCTGTACTTGAAAATCCGTAAAGTAAAGGCCGTTTTGAATCAGTTAATAATGTAGCCGCTTTATCTATGGCATCTTCCCAAGAAACCTCTTTGAAAGAACCATTCTCTTTAATCAACGGTGATTGATATCGATGCGGACTCGGATTTGAGGAGAAAAACTTTTTTGTTCCTATTTGACATCCGTTTCGTACTTCAATTACTTCATTTTTTGCAACATCTACTTCTAGATCGTCACATAAAGTTCCGCAGAACGGACATATTACATCATAAATTGTTTTAAATTTACGTTCTACCATTTCTCTTAGGCCTCCACTAATGTTTTTCTGGTTAATTCTAACGCATCTAATACTTTTCCGTCCTTAACTATTTCTACTTGGGCTTTCATCCCTTTATAAGTCGGAGTTCCGCAAGATTGAGAATCTGGATTAACTACTTGATTTGCCCATGGACCCATGGGGATAAAAATTATTCCGGGATGTGGACCCTCTTCTGAAATCATGGAATAAACTACGACTTCTCCATAATCGGTAGTAACTTTAACGGGTGTACCTGAGATGACATCCAGCTTCTTGAAATCTTCCTTATCAAACATGCATAACGCTGCTGCTCGAACATTTTCTTTCCCCGTTTTGGATCCTTCTAAGGCAACTCCTTGATTAATGGTTCGTCCTGTTAATAAGATTAAATCTTTCATACTCATATTTCTTATTCTGCCTCCTTTTCGCTCCATTTTAGTGATTTTAATCTTTTAATAAGCGGATCCCAAAAGACCTCATTGTAATTTCCTGAATATTTAACATCGGTGATTTTCAGTTTGATTGCGCCAGTTGGACATGCATTGTCGCACGCCCCACAAGCAACACAAGCGTCTGCATCGACGACCTCGACATTTTTTGATATCTCCCAAGGCTTTTCAGGTTTTTTCGCAATTGCGATAGTACCGGTTGGACAGACTTCTGCGCATGTGGAACATCCTTTCGCACATTCCTCATCAACGATAGAAATCTCTGCTTTGGCGTATTGCTTTACCGTTCTTTCTTTACCCTCGTAATTCTTAACCTTTTTGGCATCAAAATCTATCTTTGGAACTGCATTTTCTTTTACTATCGGGATATCAGCTAAATTAATCTTTTCTCCATCCTTTTTTAAAGTAAGGGCGCTAAACGGACACATTACTACGCAAGTGCCGCAGAAGACGCACTTTTTTGGATCGTACACTTCTGGAATAATATCTTCGGTAGTTGGAAATCGTCTGGATGCTCCAATGGGCCCTCGACTAATAGCCTCTTTTGGACATACTCTCGCACAAGTTCCGCAACCAACGCATTTTTCACGATCTAAGATGAGTTCTAAACTTTCCGTTAAAAATTTGATTTCTACTTTTTCTTGTTTTCCATCTAATTCTCTGGAAATTTTTGGAAATGACATTTTTTTAAGCCTCCTCTAAACATGTAATTCTTATTGCAACTTGTGGACATGCCTTTACGCACACTCCACATCCATCGCAATTAAAATTTCTATCTTCCACAAATATCGGCTTTGCAATTCCGTTTTTCACGAGTATCACGGCGTTTTTCTCGTTTAGATGACTATTTTTTCTTAATTGATTGAAATTGATCGGACAGCTCACAACGCAAACATTACATCCAGTGCAGGTATTGTGGTTAACTTTCACTTGAAATACTTGCATTTTTATTTTCCCTCCTTTTTTAAAGGGTTCGGACCGATTTCTTTTAATTCTTTGACAAATTCATCTACAATTTCTGTTAATTCAGCGCCTTCTGACGCAGAAACATAAGTATATTTCACTCGTTTCGGATTTATACCGTATTGTTCTAAATATTTAAAAAAAATCGGCATTTTTCTGATAGTTTTATAGTTTCCTTCTACATAATGACAATCTCCTGGATGACAATGGCTTACCAAAACTCCATCAGCACCATTCATAAGCGCGTCAAGAATAAATTGAGGGTCAACTCGTCCACCACACATGACGCGCATAATTCTCAAATTCGCTGGTCTTTGCATACGAGAAGTTCCCGCTTGATCAGCTCCAGCATATGTGCACCAGTTGCAGCAGATTCCTAGAATATATGGATTAAACTCTTCACTCTCGGTCATGATTATCTTATTTCAGTTGTTCATTGAGTTAAATTGATTATTCTTATTTCTTAAGTTCAGTAAAATCAAATTTAACTTTTAATAGACTTAAGAAA
>WJKD01000752.1 GCA_014729315.1 Promethearchaeota archaeon
AGATTATACCTTCACTCGGAGATTTACGACAGATTTTTAGATAAACTGATTGAACTTACCGGGAAGCTTAAACAAGATATTCCAACTGAACCGAATGTCGATGTTGGAGCAATGATTAACGAGGAACAACTAAAATTAGTTGACGAAGCTGTAAAAGAAGGTTTAAGGGAAGGAGCAAAACTATTAATCGGAGGAAAAAGAAATCCCAACCTTAAGGGTTATTTTTATGAGCCAACTATCATGACTGCAGAAGATAACGAAATGCAAATTGTTCAACAGGAGATATTCGGACCGGTATTAGTCGTACTAAAGTTTGAAGGCGAAGATCAAGTAATTAAAATGGTAAATAACAATCAATACGGCTTGACGTCTTCAGTATGGACCCAAGATATCGAATTTGGTAAGAAAATTGCTGAAGAAATTGACACGGGATCGGTAATGATAAACGAGGTAGTATATACATTTGCTCTTGCAGCAACACCGTGGGGAGGGACTAAAAATTCGGGTATAGGAAGAACGCACGGAAAATTAGGGTTTTACGAAGCAACGAGGCCGCTTCACATTAACATAGACCAATACGAAGAGCCAGATCTGTGGTGGATGCCTTACGACGAGAGTTTTGAGGAAATTGTAGAAAATTTCAAAAATATTGCAACAAGCTTAGTTGTTAAGGAAGCAAAAAATTAAGTTAAAACACATTTTTTATTTATTCTATTCTTTTTTGAGTTAAATAAAAAAAAGAATATAAAATAATAAATTATATATGCTTTTTCAAAAATTCCCATATTAGATTATTTACTTCTTGATGGTTTTCAATAGTGAATCCATGGGTCATATTATCAAAGATTTTTAATTCAGAATTTGGAATAGATTTGTGCATTGATTCTGATACTGCAGGTGAAATATTTTTATCTAGATTACCTAACGCAATTAAAGTTGGTTGCTGAATTTGACTTAATCTGTCTCTCACATCATAGTTCCTTAACGATTCCCATTGATTTACATAATCTTTAATTTCTGGAGGATCTACTATATAGGCTATAAAATTAACATCTTTTCGAAGCATATCATATAATTCGGGATCTTTTTTCACCCTTCTCTGAAACTTTCCAGTAAATTCGAGTTTAAAAATTAATTGAAATCGCTGTTCAATGGTCATTTTTGGAAAATTATTCTTATACAAATTGAGTGTCTGTTTAAATCGCTGCGGATCACTATATGTAAGAGTTCCTAAGAGGATCATAGATTTTACTTTTTCAGGATACTTTAATACAAATTTTAAAGCTATGGCGCCCCCTAAACTTACACCGCACAGATGGACTTTTTCTTTTATTTCTAAACAATTTAATAATGCATTTAAGTCTTCTACGAACATATCCATTGTGTAATGATAATCCGGGCGTGAGCTTTTTCCGCTGCCTCGAAGGTCATATGCTATAACTTGCATTTTCTCATGAAAGAATTCTATTTGGAAATGTCCCGCTTGCCATTTAGTGTTTGTACCTTGTATTAAAACAAGCGGTTCGCCTCTGCCTTCCATTATGTAAAAGAGCTCTACATCATCAGTTTTACAAATAGGTATATTTATCACCAACGGTCCTAAGAATATGTTTTTTAATTGGATTATGATGCTTTTTAATAATTAAAGATCTATAAAATCTAATATTTTAAAAATCTTTATGAAAGCTTAATTTGTTAGCGATTTTAAGAAAAATTTAGATAATAAAACGCATTAGTTTTCTTAAAAGAAAGAAATAAAAAGAGATATTCTAATCCATTAAGTTACTTGAATATTGTTCGACCAGGTACTTAATTTTATCTTCGTTGATTTCTCCTTTATTCAATTCAACGCATATATTTTCTAAGTGATTTAATAGCTCTGCTAAACCATCTTCTGCCTCTTTTACTTTCAATTCATCAGCATCGTCTATAATTATTGAACCTAGTAAATTTTCAGACCGCTTAAAAATGATCGTGTTACCTTCCATTTTAAGTTGATTCAATTCTGAATTGAAAGACTCTTTAATAAAATTAGTGATTGCCGAGAATAAACCACCCTTTAACACATCGTCAGATGTTGTAGAAGAGAGCGGGATGCCTCCTTTGTCAAAAATCGTAACAGCTTTAGGTTTAATTGAAGCGATTAATTCTTTGCCGGTTAATTTATAATATACTTTTTTAAACGATTTAACTATACCAAAACCAGTCTTACATGAGATTGGGACAATTTGAAAAGACGAAAGTTTTTCTAATTCTAAAGAATCCATAATCTCTTTAATTGATGCTGTATCTTGTAGGTCGTATTTATTTGCTAATACTAGCAAAGGTTTATCTTTCAGTAACGAAGAAAGTTTCCAAAGTTCTTTTTTCGCCTCATCAAACCTCTCCTTATCTGTGGCATCCACCATAAAGATCACAAAAGCCGCATCTTTTAGTTCGCCGGTCCAAAGAGAGCGAAAATCTTTTTGACCGCCCATATCAACAATATTAATTCTTATACCCTGAACTTCCAATGTAGTTTCCTCTTTACCCATCGTTGGAGTGTGTTCAATAAAGGTCCCCGTCTGTAAAAACGATACCATTGTAGTTTTTCCCGCATTATCCAAGCCTGTTATAACAATTTTTCTATCTTTGGAAAGGATCTTTTTTAGTATATTTTTGATACCCATATCAATCAAGTTTATGTCTTAATTGTAAATAATCATTGAAGAAGTATTTTTTAGGTAATTAAAATTGAGTAGAGAATAACTTGTTCGTATCGGAGGAACAAATATTAAATATTAAGTTGAAATTTAAAATTTTAAATAGAAATTAAGGAAGTAAGAGTCATAACTAAATTTTTAAATAAGGTAATCTAGTATGGGTATAAATTTTCAACAATCTATCGTATGTAAACTCGGAGGTCATATTAATTCTGAACTAGAATTAGTTATTTCCCATCCTCCAATTAAAGAAGGGGAGACGAATTTAAAAAAAATTATCAATCAGTGCTTACCTATTGGATGTAAAGCGGGAGAAGTTATCGAAAAAAAATATAATAAAAATAGACTAATATCTTATATTTTTTCAATAGAAAAAAACGATGAAAGAGACGATTTATTTTCATTCTCTATATTATTAAAGAAAAAACAAGAAGCTGGATTATATAAATCAATATTAAAAAAATTCATCAGACTATTGGATCAGCATGGTTTACTGAGTGAAGCTATTTTTAAGAAATATCAGAAATCAATTTATAATAGTTTTAACCAAGAAGTAGATTTGGAAATTGAAAATATAGTATTTCATATTTCTGAGATCTTCAAGGAAAAACGGAAAGAGTTTGGCAAATCTGAATTAGATGTGAGAGGTAGCTTCTTTTGATTGGACAAAATTCTATTTCTTTATTAAATGACTTCTTACAATCTATAGGTCGATATTACGCAATAGTAATTTATTCTCTCATTACGATCATACTGACGATAAGATTGATTAAAGATAAAAAGGAGTCAGGAAATATTAATCTGATCCGGTTATTAATTCTGGGTGTTTTCGGTTGCGTATATTGGATAAATATATTAGAATTTCTGGCTTTTGAAACCCCTATACTTCCGGTAGATGCAATTGGATTTCAAATAAACGATTTTTCTCTCTATAACTTTGGCTTAGGTCTAGCTGTTACGTTAGGTATTGTTTTAGCAGCTTATATAAATCAACTAAAACCATTCTATTTCACAGCTCTTTACTTCTATTTTGGTCTATTAGTGTTATATTTTTATGCAGGCACTAGTCTCATCCTTCTCCCATATATTTATATAACGGGTATAACTGCGTTAACTCTCCAAATGTATACAGGTTTAAAATTAAAGGATAATGGAGCACTCGGAGTAGCAGTTTTTTTTGCAATTGCTTTTGTAACGATATTGCTTCCCGAGGAGGGTGTAATAGGAGTATTGGATGCGCTTGCAACTTTAATTTACGCAACTTTTGGCTTAATCTTTGCATTAGGTTACTTTAAACCATTCAAAGAACCAGGTGGTAAATAATATGAGTCTCTACACTTTATCTTTAGGTATAATTGTAATCGTATTAAGCGTTTTTTGCCTTTTTTTTAGCATTAAAAATTGGATGAGGAGTAAAATAAATATTAATCAGTTTCTAGTTTTTTACGCTTTGTCTTTAACAATTTTCACCGTTCTATATATAATAGTACAATTCCCAAATGCCAGTCTATTAAGTGCATCGATTGGGGAGAATTTTTCATTGATCGTGGTTCTATCTCATATCTTGATTTTAATTGCCCTTCAATTCTTAGTATACTTGAAAAATTGGAAAATGTTGTATACTTTTCCAATGATTTTTGGAGTAATTCTACTAATGTCTTTATATTTAACTCCTAATATTTTATTAAATGTTGGTTTTTTTCTCGCTGTTTTCGTTCTTTTCCTCTACGATGGACTTAAGAACAAAATGGGTGTCGAAATAGGGCTAGCATTTGTAGTGCTTTTTGCACTAAATTACTTTCCAGCACCTCATTTATTTGAGGAACTGGTTTTTCCAATTTTTCGAATCCTTTCTATGGTCATTGTATTGATTGGTATTTCGGGTATTTTAGACAAACTAGTCTTTATCGACAAGGAAAAAGAAGCAAAAATTAGAAGCGCTTGGATTGCCAAACGAGTTATTGTGAAAGAGCAATAGAACATTAAATTGTAAATAAAAATTACTTTTTTTATTTTTGTCTTATTTTTTTGATTATATAAGGAATTTCCCATGGATCATTAGCTATATGGGCACCAGCTTTTTCAAGAGCCTTTATTTTGCCTTGAGCAGTTCCAAAATCACCCGAGATTATCGCGCCAGCGTGACCCATTCGCTTACCTTCTGGAGCACTTTTACCTGCCACATAAGCAATAACTGGTTTTTTGACTTCTTTTTTCATAAATTCTGCGGTTTTTTCTTCTTCATCGCTTCCAATTTCACCGATTAAAACAATCATATCCGTATTTTTATCCTTTGAATAATATTTAACCGCTTCAATCATGTTAATTCCCCTCACTGGATCGCCACCAATGCCCACATACGCAGAAACTCCGATACCTGCATTTCCAATAGCTTTAGTTATTTCGTAAGACAGAGTCCCGCTTTTTGAAATTATAGCGATGTTACCGAAATGACACATGTCGCTTGGCATTATTCCCAGCTTAATTTTATCTGGAATAAGCATTCCAGGACAATTTGGACCAATGATATGTAAACCTTTAGATTTTGCAAATTCTATTAATCGTAATGTATCTAATATCGGAATCCCTTCAGTAATAACGCAAGTTAGTCTAATCCCCGCTTTTAAACTTTCTAAAACTGCGTTGTAAGCAAATCTTGCGGGTACAAAAATAATGCTAGTATCGCATCCCTTCTTCTTCACGGCTTCTTCTACATCATTGAATACGGGTATACCGTAAACAAATTCCCCACCTTTATTTGGGG
>WJKD01000753.1 GCA_014729315.1 Promethearchaeota archaeon
GATTTTAGATAGGTTAAATGTAAATGGACCCTATTTTGATAAATATATAATTCCACCAATTATTTTTGATAAATTTCCTAACTTTCAAGGTGTTACATTTTCTGATCTTCAAGATTTTCTGATGGTTAAAAGATTATTGTTGTATATTTATTCTCATCCTGGTGCAGTATGGGAGGATATCCTCAAGGAATTTAAAGATACTGTATCTTCTAAGCGATTGCGTCGTATTGCGGGACCTATCTTAGGAATTGATAAACTAATATTTAAAAGGACTCTTACTTCTCAATATATCGAATCCTTAATTTTAAAAATAATTAATGGAAAATCAAATTTGAATTCGGAGTATTTATTTGACAATTCGTATGTAGAAATAGCTCGAAGAAGTGGAGTTAAAAATCCATCAATTCTTGCGGATATTGTTTTGATTGGTCCCTTTTTGGAACAAATGCTAAAAAGGGGAGATTCAATTGAAGGAATATTAAAATATTTTGAATATAGCGAAATTATGACCAGAAAAACAACAAAAAATTATAAAAGAGAAGACTTAGACCATTTAGCAAATATCATATGGGGAAAAAACATGCAACTGAGAAAAAGCGGTTTAGAAGGAGCCCGACTATTTTTGGTCAGTAAATCTCTACATAGTTAACTATTTTTCTTTTTATATGACTCTAAAGTTTTATAATATCATATTTATTATTTTTTAACAACGGAAAATATATCGATTATGACTTCGAGTATAAAAGAATTTAAAGTAAACGATTATATCTCTGTAAAGCTTCAAAACGATCACACCGTAATTTATTTAGACGGGAAAAAATTTATGCAATGCAGTTATTTACTCATTCATAAACCGTCTAAAATAGAAGGTATGGGCGTAATTAACTCGATCGACGAAGCTGCGGATCTATTAGACAAAAGATTGGAGCATCGAGACGATAAAGAGGAAATTGAAATCTCACCAGAAGAGGAGTTCTGGGGACATTGCAGCAACTTACAGGCGTGGGCAGAAAATGGTTACGATACGCGTCTCATCCACAGTAACCTTGCGATTCCGCTCCTTAAAAAGCTTACCGATATAGGAGACTCAAAAGCTAAATTGGTCTTTAAAGAAGAGATAGCGCGAAGAATTATAAACGTGTCTGAATATAATATGATATGGTATTTTTTTGACGAGGGATATTTAGATTATTTGGACGACGAAGAGCGCAATTCACTTTTTAGGGAACTTTTTATTAAAGCCACTAATGATGCAAGTCTAAAATTTTTGGATCTCTTATTCGCGAATAGCGTTTTCAACTCGTTAAACACCGAGGAGCGAGATTACCTATTCGACCGTCTTATTGAACGCATAAATTTGGGCCACTTCGAATTAAAAAACCAGACTTTATTTGAGATTCTTGAAATAGAAACGAGAACCGAATTTCGTGAGCAGAGAATCAAAATAAAAGAATTAATTAAGGAAAAAATAATTCGACACTCCAATCAATTGGGTAATATGCTGTCAGAATACCTTGTGTTTTTTAGTGGGGATGAGCTAGAAAAAATGTTATGGCAAACCAATTTTAATAAACTCTATGAATCAGATAGCGAAATTAGAAGAATTTTTAACAAAAACTTAAAATTAATCAAGAAATTAAAAAATATTAATCCTAAAAAGTATGAATTCGAAAAAAAATTCTTTTTCGAAGCCTTAATACGTAGTTATTTTAAAGGAAAAGATACGATGTTAGAAGATCTTGAAATAATATTAAAATACCTTCAATAATATCTCGTTCCTAATTCGTAACCATTAGCGTTTCAAGCGATAAAACCATATTTATCACGAAATACTTTATCAAAATGGCCTTAAAGAGCGGAGCGGGATCTGTCGATTTCCGTGAACCCAATAGGGGACGCATTAAGCTCAAAAAAGAAAATTGGTATGTGACCGTTTATCGAGACCGTTGTTAATAGTCTGCTATTACCTTTTTTATCGTATGAGTTATCAAAAACTGATTTCAATTTCTCCCAAGTGATTAAACCGTTAGACAGATGTCTTAATTGATAGCTGATTTTTTTCTATCTTCCATTTCTCATGGTTTTTATTGTCTAATCAATTTCAAGAACACAACGAAACCAATTTTCGATCAGAAGGTTAATCCAAATTACTTAAAAATATTCTTCACCAATCATAATTAAAACAAAATCACAAATATCAAAATGGAATCTTAACCCATGTTCGTATTTAAATCTTGTCATATCAATTCAGAATTGCGATTTGAAATTCGAAGAATCTCAAAAGTTTATATAGGAAAAGTTAATTTATTGTATAGAGAGATTTGTTTATTCCTAGACGATTGTTTATTTAAAAGATCGTTAAAACAAATCTCATTTTCATATATAAATAAGAAATAAATTTTAAAATCTAAAATTCTAATTAGATA
>WJKD01000754.1 GCA_014729315.1 Promethearchaeota archaeon
ATAAAAAATAAAGAGGAGAAAAGCATTGACGACTGAACGAAAAAGTGATGTTATTGATTATCTTAAAGAATTTGTAGAGCAAATCAAGATTAGACTCGAATTAGAATGTGTTATTTTATATGGTTCGAGAGCACGAGGAGATTATCAACCTCACAGCGACATTGATTTAATGGTAATAGGAAATTTTGATAAACCCTTTTTTGACCGAGCAGATTATATCTACGAAAAGTATAACTGGAATTGGGGAATGGATGTACTATGCTACACTCCCGAGGAATTTGAAGTTCAATTCAAAAAAGGTGTTGTATCTGCCTTGGATTCGATCTACGAAGGTATTTGTATTTACGGAGAGTCATTTTTCAAAAAGTATAGAGACAAGTTGAAAATTCTAAAAAGCCGAGGTTTACGGAAAGATCCTCCGGTGTGGATATTACCTAAATCTATGACTCTGGATTAGTATTTTCTTAAAGAGAATAGTTTAGTATGTTATGAATTTTTTTCAACTCGTAAAAGAATAAATTATGGAAATACGGAACCTCAAGCCATGCTATTTATTCTAAAAAAAGAATTCTTTTTGTTTATTTCATTCGTAAAGCTATAGAAGTTAAAAATCGCTTTAATTGAAAATAATAAAAAATATTGTATATTTAAATTAACATGTGAATTCTTGTGGCAAATGTAACATATTTAGTGGACGACAATGATTAAAAGTGGAATAATGTACTTAGTGGACGATCTAACTTCTGATCCAAATATACCTTTTCATTCTCGCTCTACTATCTATCGCGTAATGTCTGTCCTTGAAACGATTAAAGATTGAGGAGGCATATTAAATAAGCTAAATAAGACGCAAAATTCCTCATCCAAAATCTGGAACGATATAATCTGGATCGATGACTTTCTTTATAAAATCTTCTCGCTTCTTAATAAATTCGAAACATTTCAGGCAAAACCATCTTTTTAAAAAAGGAACATAAGCCATGTCCAAATCTACGCGGTGATGCCTACCGACGGGTAATTTTATCTTTCTACACCCAGATCCCATGGCGCACTGACAAATTGAATGGCGAGCCACATTAAGTCGGTCTGTTCCTTTGTTTGGTTTTAAGTCTCCAGAAAATGTTGCCTCAAGTAAAATAGTGCGCAAGATCGAGCGTATTTTTCTCAACCAAAGAGATTTAATTATAATTTTTCTTTCTTTTTTCACTATTTAATCATCAATTTTTCTAGTTTCTTTCTATTCATAATTCATAATGTATGAGTGTGCCAAAATTCTTGTCTGAATAAATTCTATAGAACTGCGGATAATATTTTAAATACGACTTAGTTTCATCATATTTTTGAAATATTTGTATCCTTCCATAGACTTGTTCCATGTGTCATCATCCCAATGAGTAGGTTTTTGAAGAGGGGTCCGAGTTAGTATCTTCTTTGCTGAGTCAATTATTTTTTGATCTCTGTTAACATTCTTTGACGAACCAAATTGGAGTGGATGTGAAATAATGGAATGTGTGTAACGAGTAGTTAATACTAATTCTGATAAAGCAATAGAATCTTTGTTAAAGTAAATGTGGTGTCGTATGAATTCAGAAACCTGATCAGGAATTTTTTATGAAACAAACACGGATGAGCGAAGTCTATGAGCAATCTCCGAAGTTCTTTGAACGAGGCTTATTCATCTGAAAATAAAACCATTTTTCAATATATGGTGGTACACCATATTATCCTTTCATTTTTCATTTCCTTAAAATTTTGTCGAGTTATGGGTGTCTAACAAACTAATTTAACTCTTAGAATGAACAACTATTGAACATCAATAAATCGATTTTTTAAAAAGTATTAGATTGACCGAAAAGTTTATCCGTTGTCTTTAATCGTCTCTAAGAGAGAAATAATCCGGTAGATTACTGTTCTAGCGTGAAAAGGTATATTTGGATCTTGAGAAAGGTCATCCACCAAATACATTACATTTGAGGCTAATATCCCCGGCGTTTCTTCCCCTTGATGAAGAATATTAATTCCTTTTTGAGCGGTTCGTTTAATGTTTCGAGGAACAGAGCGATCCCCCATCATTCCTTGAAGAAGTTTTTCGACATTTTCAAATGTTTTAAGAATTTCTTCACTAAATTCTTCTTTAGCCACTTTTCTCACCTGCTGTATTCTTCTTAGTGAAGTTTTATAGTTGTGAATAGTAATTGCGAATCTATATAGGTGAAGTTGTGGTTAAAATTTAATTTTTTGGTTTTTATCCATCAACGATAAAAATAAAAAAGCTTAAAGGGAATGATCAAAGCATATTGAATATTTACTGCTTTATCCACTTAGCGGCAATTTTTATTTACATTCTTTCTTAATTTTAAGGAATTATAACTTAATCTGAAAATAGTTAGATGTTTTTCCTCATTTTTATTCAAACTTTTTAAACTTTCTAACATTTTTCCTATGAGTGTTTAGAAAAAAGTTTATATAGGAGTATGAGATATATTCTACAAGTATGATCAAAAATAATACTTTCGAAGATTTCTCAAGAAGAATGGAATTTCCATTATTACAAGAAATCATCGTAGTATTAATTATTTAAGCGAATTAAATCCTTCTTTCTTTTTCTTTTAACTCCACGGATTTAATCGCTTCACTCAAGGCTTTAATTGAAAAAGAATCAGAATGGATTCAACTCGCTGCTAATATAGAAAATAAAATCACTAAATATAAAATAGAGTTGAATGAGATCATGAAAACACGGGACGAATTAACAAATTATCTTGAAAATTGTAATTTAGGGACAGGATTTAGAGAATTAGAGGAATATGTGATCAATAAAAACAATTGTATTCTCTGCGGAGCATGCGTATCCTTGTGCCCCCGAATTCAAATGGAAGATTCAACTCCAGTTCTTCTCGAATATGACTCTGAATGTTCGATGTGCTTTAGATATTGTGCCCGGACTTTTTTCCCCACCATAGACATAAAAAATAGAATCTTTACGGGAAATGAAAAGAAAGACCTATCTTTAGGAATGTATCGAAGCAGTGTGTCTGCGAAGTGCAATTCCGAAGAAATTCTAGAAAAAAGCCAAAATGGAGGAATCGCTACAACACTTCTAATTCATGCTCTAGAATGCAATTATATTGATGGAGCGCTCTTAATTGACAGAGACGAGAATTGGAAACCAATACCCGTCGTTGCTCGAACTCCTGAGGAGATAATGGAATGTGCTGGAACAAAATATGCTATTTCGCCTTCTTTAATTACTTACGAGCAAGCTGTGAACAAATACAATCTTAAAAAGCTTGCGTTTGTGGGAATGCCTTGTCAGATCTTAGCAGTGAGGAAGCTTCAAATGTTCCCCCCTCTCTCAGATGTATATGGAAGATTCAGATTAATCATTGGATTATTTTGTTCTTCAAATTTTTCTTATGATTCACTCAAGGAATTTGTTGAAAGCAAATTTCACATTTCTATCTCCGATGTCAAAAAATTTGACATTTCAAAAGGAAAATTTATAATTTATCTTAAGGATGATTCAATTCACAAAATCGACATAAAAGAATTAAAATCTCTTCGTTGGTCAAGCTGTATTAATTGTAAGGATTATACCGCTGAATTTGCAGACATATCATTGGGAAATGTCGGGAGTGACGACGATAATTTTACGAGCGTCCTAATAAGAACGGAGCCCGGAGAATCATTATTTAACGACGCTATTGCAAAACAGAAAATAATCGTTTCGGAAAACATTGGTTTATCTAAAATAAAGAAATTATCAAATAACAAGAAAACTCGAATATCAAAACTAAACAATTTATCATTAGAATCGATGAAAGCGTTTGGTTTAACTGAAAAAGAATTACGGGTGTACGTTTCTTTAATTATGTTGGGAAATGCAAACTACAGCAAATTAGAGGATATTACGAAATCGGCCGACGATAACTTGAAGGTTCTCCTTAAAAAATTAACAGATCGTCGTTGGATTCAAAAAACAAACGGAAACTATAGTCCAGTTAATCCTCATAAGGTATTTAGAAACGAGATTTCTCTATTGAGAAAAAAGCTCGAGAGTCAGATTAAGAAAATAGAGTCTGAAACATTAAAGGAATTAGAAGAATTATATATTAAAAATAATTTTACAAGCTTTAATGAAAAAGACTTCTTAGATTAAGAGTATATCTTCAATAATGCGCATTTGTTTTAAGAAAAGGGAAAGAAAATAAAGTCTTACGCTCAGTCTGGTGAAATTAATAAAATCTAATATATACCAAATTCTCTTATTGATCTACGAATATTGGGAATTGTTTTTCCGAATTCTAATAGTCGCCTGTTATATTTTTCGTATAATTGACTAAAATCGTCAAAATCTCCGTTGTCAATCTCTTTTACGAATAAATACGAAATGTTTGCCAATTCTTTGAATATTCCGTCTATCTTATCCGAATTTTCAGCGATTCGGTTGTCAATATTTTTTCCCCTTGACTTTCTTACCATATTTCTTAACTTACCCCGAGGAACCCGAATTCGTTCTACCAAATCGTCACAATCGCTCAAGAATTTATAAGCTTTAACTTTGCTCTCATCGTCCAGTTCAGCTTCAATGATCTCCGTCCTCCATGTATTAATTCTACCTCGAGCGAACGTGTCGAAATTTAGAGAGATCGAATCGATTTCCTCTCGGACTAAAAACCGGAGAAATTCAGGGTCGTCGCTTGGTGCTTGTCCGCAAATGCCAACTTTTTTCTTATGATCGTGAGCAACTTGAATTAAGTGCTTAATGGCTCTTCTAATGGCTTCACTATTAGTGATGTAATTATAATCTTTTGATAAAGGAATCAATTTCTCATTATCTCTTCCTGCGCCATATATCAACTGAGTTAAATCGTTGGAACCAATCGAAAATCCGTCAAAATAAGTGCAAAAGATATCTGCACAAAAAATATTAGATGGGATTTCTGCCATACAATATACCTGAAGGCCCTCCCGTCCTCGTATCAACCCTTCACTGAGCATTATGTC
>WJKD01000755.1 GCA_014729315.1 Promethearchaeota archaeon
ATCAAGCCTTATTTGAAAAACGAATTCTTAAGGAAGCCATACACGAATTAGGGCATACTTTTAATTTAAAACATTGTAAAAGTAAATGCGTCATGCAGTTTTCGGAATCGCTATACGAAGCAGATAAAAAACCATTAGAATATTGTTCGACGTGTAAGAAGCATTTAAGGTATTTTTTGTCCACCTTATAATTTAGGAGCGCATCACGGAATAAAACAGAATATATTAACTCAAAATCTTCTTTTATGTTTCTCGTAGAGCGTTTCTGTAATTTTAAGAATCTTTTTTCTATTTTTTACTATTTTTATTAGAAACTCGGGAATCTGTTCAAAACCAAAATATGTTCCGGCAAGACTGCCACCGATCGCACCAACGGTGTCAGTATCTCCTCCTGCAGTTGCAAGCTCAAAAAGGCAAGATTTAAAAGACTCTAATCTCTTTAAAAAAATAAAAATCGCACACGCCACTGTACTTAATGCGTATGGGTGCACAAACGCTTTACCTATATAATTTTCTATGAAATACGGAGATTTTACGCCCACTTGGGATAATTTGATTAACCCCGATTCTACGGAAAGGTTTAAATTATTCTTCACTCGTGTTAAAATTTCGATTAATTCTTTCCAAACTTCATTGTTCATGGGTGAAAGAGACGAGAAAATTGATTGAAAGAACTGTTCAACCTCAAATCCGCGTTTTGGAGTTTTATCTATCAAAAAGGCGATAGCTTTCGCAATCGCAACTGCACCAGCAGAAGCTGCAGGATGAGAATGCGTGATACGGCTTGATTTTATTACAACATCTTTTAATTTATTTTCGTATTTATGGTAAAATAAACCAATAGGTGAAATTCTCATTACGGTTCCGTTTCCACCCGAATTAGAAGCAGCCTTTTCCCGCGTAAGTCCGTATTTTAATTTTCTTACGGCACTAATACATCCGTAACCTGCTCCAATGGGTGGATCGTCTAACCATTTGACATATTCGCCGATGAAGTTGTCTAATACAAATCCGTTCCCTTCGATTAGAGCTTGCGCTGTATGCAGGGTGAGTTGGGTGTCGTCGGTGTAGGTGTTGAAAAGTTTTTTATTAACGTTAATAAAGTGTTCAAAATCGCTGAATTTTTGAAGGATTTTTTCGCGTAAAATCCCTTCAAAGGGTCTTCCTAGAGTATCTCCTATTGCTACTCCCATCAGAGAGCCTTTAAATTTATCTAAATAATCTACTTTCATATGGTTTCAACTTTACTATTCTTTATCTTTGTCATTTTTCTATTTTCAGTTTTACTCTTCTATTATCAACTTTAAATCTCTTAAGGTTTTTACCATCAATACCGAATCGTCGTGTTTGAGAGCCCATTTTAAAGATTCCATACCTTCGTTAATAAAGTCCTTCATGATAATTCGAGCTGCTGCAGCCCTTATTATTGCGCTTTCGTCGGAAAGTAAACAATTTTCTAATGTTTTGAAAATTTTAGACGAGTGCAATTTAAATGTGGAGAGTAAATTGATGGCTTTTTCTCTTATAGCTACATCGTCGGATTTTTCAATCAGAGTTAATAAAAGGATCCCAGCGTCCGAAAGAGTAAGCCTGCCTTCGAGAAAATCCTTTCGAATTTTATCAGGACTAATTAGATTTCTCAAACCATCCACATCTTTCTAATCTTTTTCTCAATATTTTAATAATAGTTAAATTATATAAAATTTCAGTATGATTGCTTAATCCTTGAAAGATATAAATATTAGAGCTTTTATTCCATCTAAAGGTGGAGTTTTCCAACTAAGATCGGAAAACGAGCTTTTCTTATATAGTTTTATTAAGAAGAAATATAGAATTTTTACTAATAAACTATAGAAAACATATGACCAAGGATCTAAGGATTAAGAGTGTAATCTATTTTTTAAGTTAGAGGCAATTTTATGACGAAATTACTTCCTTGAGAATAATCTCCCTTAACTCGATCTTCAACATGGATGTATCCATTATATTCGTCAATCACTCGCTTTACGAGAAATAAACCTAAACCCATCCCACCATTACTAGAATGTTGATCTAACTGTTTAACAAAAATTTGTTTTTTGCGGATATCGCTAATTCCTATACCATTATCTTGAAATTCTAGTTCTATATACTTTTTAGTCTTGAGATTTACTTCCCGAATTCGAATGCTGACGATTATTGCACTTCTATCGTTATATTTGACTGCGTTGTTTAATATGTTATTAAAAACTTCTTGTAAGAGCTCGTTTGCTAAAACCCGGTATCTTTTCTTTTTGGAATCGATCAAAATATAAAGCGGTTTTTCTTGAAAGGCATTTTTAATTTGCTCAATAGATTTATTTAAAGGTTCGCAAAGATTAATCGGTTTTAATTTCATCTCATTTTCTTCCAGTTTATAAAGGTCTTGAAGGTTTTTTATGACTTTTATTCCCCTTTCAACTTGATCTTGAATAAGATTGATGAGTTTCTCGTTATGAGAGGAGTTTCCTCGCTTTTTTAAGTTTTCAGAACTGAGAGTGGCGGCAGATTTTATGTTATTTAGGATATTATTAATGTCGTGAGCAAAGAGATCGTTATATAATTTCGCTCTATCGTACGCTTGCTGAATGCTTTGATTAGAGGTTGCTTCCTCTTTTGGTTTCTTTTCCATCTTCAACTCCATATTATGTTCCTCTATTCTGGAATGCCTTTTAGGTAATTTAATTCTTAATTAATTTTTTTTTAGCAGTCTTTTGGGGATTTGATATTAGAGCGTTTCTACTTTACCTTAAGCAATAAATTAATCACTTATTGAAATGATTTTAAACTTACTTTTATGATTTATGAAATCTTTTTTAAGATTCATTTATTTTAAATGAACAATGTTTATATTACTATTTAAATCTTTTTATACTGAATAATTAAGATTTTCACCAAGCTACTTAAATTCCACATTTTTCTTCTCTTTTTTAAATCTTATTTTCGTCTTATTAGCCAGTTTTCAAAAACACAAAAAGGAGCATTACTAAAATAAATTAATCAAAAGTAGAAAAGAAATTTCGAAAATTTAATGGTGATGATGCTGTTGCCTCTCAATATTTATAGGTCTTAGATTTCCAATCGCCCAGCCAGTGACCTCATTTAACGAGGGATGTATTACCATCGATTTATAAATCGGCATAAAAGAACCGCTTTCAGGACACGCCATTGCACCCTTGGAAATAGGATGTTCACCTTCCATATCTTCTTTTGGAGGTGGACATGTAAATCCTGCATTCATCAAATAGACAAAAGGTTGAACTAAAATCGCTGCGTGAGGACCAATGACATGGGCACCTAATATGCGATACGACTGATCAATGATCAATTTTACCATACCATCCTCGTCGTCTCCTTCCTCAAGTCCCATCGCATATCCTTTTGCAACGGAAGAAAAATAATTTTTTGCTACGAATATCTTATGTCCATCATCAATAGCCTCTTGTTGAGTCATACCAACCCGTCCTATTTGAGGATAGGTAAAAATTGCCCAGGGAACCGAGCTATAGTCTGCTTCTTGTTTTTCATCTCCAAAAATATTGTTCGTACATATTTCAGCCTCGTAATTTGCTTTATGGCGGAATTGATACAATCCGTTTGCGTCGCCAAAACACCAAATATTTTCTACATTAGTTTCTAAATACCTGTTTGTCTTAATCCAACCTTTCTCGTCTGTCTCAAGGGCGGCGTTCTGAACTTTTAAAAGGTCTGCGTTCGATTTCCTACCAGTAGCGATAAAAATTTCCTCTGCCTCGACCTTACTTTCCTCGTTAGTGTTAACATCTTCCAAATACACAATCTTTTTTCCTTTTTTTCTTTCTGCTTTTACGGCCTTTTTATTAACTAATACATTCATATATTTCTTAAAATTCTTTTCAAGGATAGCACTAATTTCTGGTTCTTCAGTTGAGACTAATCTGGGAAGCATTTCTACTATAGTCACCTTAGTGCCAAGTGCAGAGAAAATATGGGCAAATTCAGCGGCTATTATCCCTCCCCCGATTATACTTAAACTTTTCCAGGGCTTTTTTGGAAATTTAGGTCCAAAAAAGCTTTCGCTAGTAACATATTCGGTTTCAGCTAGTCCTTGAACGGGTGGAACTAATGTGCGACCTCCCGAAGTAATAACAATTTTTTCAGCTTTAAAAGGGCCGAAGCTTTCCCTTTTATCGAGTAAATTCACAACAAGCATGTCTACTCCCGTAAATTCTGCTTGTCCCATCATAAGATCTAAATTTTCCACTTGAGATAGTCCTTGCTGCATTTGCTTACCCTCGTTAATTTGTGACCACACTCGATCGGCAATTAAATCCCAATTATACTTTTTTAGGTCGAGTTCTACGCCAACTTTTCGAGCGTGCTGTGCTTCGCGAATAATATCGGCAGGATATACTAATATCTTAGAAGGAATACATCCTCTAGTGAGACATGTACCGCCTATCTTGGTATTTTCAATTAAGGCGCATTTTAATCCCATATTTAAGCCAGTATTTAACACGTTGAGACCTGCGCCACTACCTATTACAACTAAATCGTAAGATTCCATAGGATGAAGAAGGATTTTTCTTAATTTTAAATGTTGTTATGATAATTTAAAGACTAAGGACCAAAATAAAACTGTATTTAATTGAGAGGAGTCTGATAGGCTATTAAGGTAAGTAAAGGGAGAATTCTTACTAATTAGTTCGACATGGGAATTTTAAATATAAACACGCTTCCTTGGGAATAATCTCCATGGATCCTATCTTCAACCAGAATTTCGCCTTCATAAAGATCGATGATGTTTTTAACAAGCGAAAGCCCAATACCCATACCCTTAATTTTCTTATTATACAAAGTTCCTTTCTGGAATAAAGTTTTCTTTCTTTCTTCGGTGATACCAACTCCATTATCAGCAAACTCAAACTTCGCATAATCCTTGCCTTTTTTGGTTATCGTGCTAACATTAATGGAGATTTCGACATTTTCGTTTAGATTATGTTTTACTGCGTTGAAGAGAATATTCTCAAACACATCCCGCAGAAAATCGTTAGCCTTTACTTCTAAGCTTTTGTCATATCTGTTAATTTCAATGTTAATCGCTCGATCTTGAAAACTATGCTCCATAAAATCAATCGTTTCCTCTAATGGAATAGAAAAGCATATAGAAGTAATAGTAAAATCGGATTTGTCGAGGACTGATAATTTTGCTACATTATCTATAAGCATCCTCGCCCTGTAGAGCTGTTCTTTAATAATTGGATTAACTTCGTCATACTTTTTAAACAATTTATCTCCATTTTCGGAATTTAGGTTTAACAACTGAAATGACGAGTGGATATTTTGGAGGATATTTCCCATATCATGAGCGAGGAGGTCTTTCAGAAACGTGGATAATAAATATGCTTCTCGGTATTTTTCTTCCGATGATCTTAGCTCTTCGGTCCGTTCCTTAATTTTTTGTTCTAATTCTAAATTTAACTCCTTAAGCTTAGTACGCGCTTTTCGGAGGTTTAATTCAATTTGTTTCCTTTTAGTAATATCAATCGAAACGCCTATAATCCCTTGTACTTCATTGTTATCGTCTATATAAGGTATCTTGCTGGTTAACACCCATCGTGTTCCCACTTTAGATTCTAGGCATTCCTCGTAATTAATCCGGGGCTTTCGAGTTCGGATTATTTTCTTGTCGTCTTCAAAATATTGTAACGCATCTTCTTTTGGAAAAATATCAAAGCAGTTAACATTTCTCAGTTTGTTCTTATTTAAACCGAGGACCTCAGCGAGATATTTATTTCCGCGTATAATGTTATTATCCGTGTCCTTATAAAAGATTAACACCGGAATAAGATCGAAGATTGTATCCATCTCGTCGCTTAAAGTTCTGTATTCGGCTTCAGATTGAACTAATTGCTCTTTTGCCTCGTATTCTTTAGTAATATCCTCAGATTCAATCAAGACCAAATCAGGTTCAACAAATTTATAGGTTGATCGCAGATATTTCTTAACTCCAGAACCTTTATATTGATATTCCTTCGTTCTCTGGAATTTTTTTTTTGTTTTCACACATGTATTTAATAGTGCAAGTATATCTGGATCCTTTTTTAAAACAATAGATGCTTTTTTTCCTAAAGACAATTCGAGCTTTCCTTTAGCAAGTTTATCGTTTGCCTCGTTGAAATATTCAAACACAAAATCTCCGTTTATTTTCCGCCATATATGCACTGGAGTTGATATTTTATCAATCAGTTCTTTGAATCTTTTATCTTTAATCATCTATATACTTCCATAGTAATTGGTTTAAAAACTATTGACTATCTGCCAAGACATGTATATATTGATAAAACCAATATATAAGATTTTATATTTACCAAAATAAACGCAATACCAGTTTTGATTATTTTAGCGTTGTTTTTCTAATAATGCAAATATTAAATAGCATTTTTTTTCATATTGAAACTTTCGAGTGAATAATTTTTTCCCAAATATTCCTACACGAATGGTTGATCGTAAATTAATAAGATCTCATCAAGATACAATTGAATATGAGCATCTTATTAAATTTTGATTAGTAGAATATTAGAGTTTTTATAAGAAAATTGTTTATGAACTATAAGTAGAGTGAAAAAACCCACTTATCGTAGCTGAACTTCTTGTTTCTTAAACAATTGGCTCTAAAAGAGTGAGATTGCAAATCAAATGACGCAAATCGATTCGATAACAAAAAAATCAATAAGATAACCCAAATAGGTTCCTGATAAGTTAGACAAAATTTTCGAGTTTTAATTGACTCTTTACATCTAAAATTCTTTTCTGAGCAATAGCGAGATAATTATCTGAAATTTCGTAGCCGATAAAATACCTTTTGGTTTGCAGAGCAGCGACTGCTGTTGTCCCGCTTCCCATAAATGGATCGAGAACCACATCTCCTACGAAGGAATAAAACTCAATTAGCCTTTTTGGGAGCTCAATAGGAAAAGGTGCCGGATGTCCGATCTTCTTTGCTGATTCTGCTTGAAAAGCCCAAATCGACTTAGACCACTCTACGAAATCCTCGTTTGATATAGAGTTTTTCTTCAGACCTTTTTCCAACCGATTTGTTAGTTTTGAAAAGATTAAAATATATTCGTGCACATCCCGTAAACAAGGATTACTAGCGGAACTAAACGAGCCCCACGCACACGAGATACCAGCAGACGCTCCTTTGTCCCATATGATTTCTCCTCGCATGTGAAATCCCAGGTTTAGCATCATTTCAATGATGTAGGAGTGTAACGGAATATACGGTTTTCTCCCGACATTTGCTATGTTTATTGCCGCTCTACCGCCAGGAACTAATACTCTCCATGTTTCTTTAAACACATTCTCTAATAACATCAGATACTCGTTTAACGACAGGTCTTTGTCGTAAGACTTTGAGACATTATATGGTGGAGAGGTTATCATTAAATGAACCGATTCGTCCGGAAGATCCTTCATTTTCTGGCTATCACCGTGTATAATGGTATTTAAGATATCTTTGGGAATGGCTTGAGTATTTTCAAAATATTTTATTTTCTTTGGTTTAGTTAAGTTTTTGTACAATTTAGAATTGTAAAATGAGGACGAGTCGTGACTTTCTCGTTTGGAAACTCCAAAATGACTCGTTTTTGAATAATTGCGTTTTTTTTCGTTCATATGATCTTTAATACGCAAATTATAATTAAAAAGTAAGGTTATTAAGTGTCTTTTCAAAATCTTCTATTTCCTTTGTAATATGAAACCAAAATTATTTCAATAATGTTGTTCTAAAAGGATAAATTCGCAAACGAGTTAAAATGATTTAGAAGGTTTAGGTTTTAGCAAGATTTAAACAAGATTGAGTAAAATAAGAAACAAAAAAGAGAATAATTAAAACTTTCATTATTCTCTATAATTAACTTTAAGCTTTGATAACTTCCACTAATTTAGGGAAGATTCTTGGGTAATGGACCGCCATACAATGAACGCCGTCAAGGAGATTCTTCTTTTTCAACTCTGTGACAAAAGGCTTGAAGAACTCATAGTTTGCTTGGTCATATATTTCTTTTTGTTTGGCCTTGTCCGTTTTATAATCGGTTTTTATCGCTTTCCATTTTGCTAAGATGTCCTTAGGCACATCTACTCCAGGGACAAACGTGTCAAAACCTTTCGCAATCCCGTAACTTTTCATCGGAAAGAGTCCGAGCAGCACTGGTACTTTATATTTTTTTATTTCAGTAAGAAATTCGATTGTTTTATCAAGATCGTAAACTACTTGCGTTTGAATGAATTCAGCACCCGCTTCTGCCTTACTTCCGATCTTTAAGACTTCAGCACCCATAGGTTTTGCGTTTGGGTTTGCTGCAGCTCCTACATGTAAAGTAGGCGGATGTTCAATTTCGTGTCCATTGATCTTTCCCGTATCAACCATCTCGCGAACTAATTTTACCAATGTTGCAGAATCTAAATCAAAGACCGGTTTACTTTCGGGCATATCACCCAAAGCAGTATGATCGCCCGTGAGCGATAAGACATTTCTAATTCCTAATGCATGTGCTCCCATGATCATTCCAGCAATACCTAATTTATTAACGTCCCTTACTGTCAACTGCCAAACGCATTCTAAACCTGAAGCGTCTTGAATGATTTTTGTTGCTGCCATACTATTAATGGTCACAATTCCTAATGGACTGTCAGTTACATTTGCTGCAACTACATACGGAGCCATTTCCTTTGCCTCGTGAATCGTGTGGCTTAAATCAGTTGTTTTTTCGGGTTCAAGTTCTCCCGTCAGCACAAATTCGCCTTTTGCTAATGCTTCTCCTAACTTTGAATATGTTTTCTTTTCTGCCAACTTATAATCACCTCTTATCTAAATACTACCTCTTGTTGATGTCCGGAGTCGCTCCAATCGCGAGCATCTCGTAATTTTGAAAATAAATCAAGTTTGCCGATGTCTTTCAGTCGATTGTAGATAAGAATCCAACCACAATCCTTTTCGTAGTTTCCTACTTCGCACATTCCATCTACCATACCGCCGCAAGGACCGTTCATAAGACCTTTCGCGCAATTTGCGATAGGACAAATACCGCCTGTGTGATTCAATAAACAATCACCACATGCTTGACATCGCTTGTAAAAACGTCCAATTCTCTCCGTCTCGCCAATAAATTCTGTATTGTTAGTAATAAGAACGGGTAATTTCGGATGCTTTTTCTCGAGAGTATGAACAATGCTATGCACACCTAAACCACAGCTTAACGTTATAATCCCGTCCGATTCCGAAAGTTCATCGTCGATTTTTCGCAAGTCTTTTCTCATAACTCTATTATCGCAAACATCTTCAGAAACAATAACAGCTGTAATTTCATAACCCTTTTCCTTCAATTTATCCTCCCATTCCTTGGCTCCTTCTGTTCCTCCCGTTTGGCAGAGGGCAGCACAAGTTCCACAGGATACGATTGCTATTTTCTTGATCTTATAATTCTCCAGTGCCTCAAAGACTTCTTCATCCGGCTTTTTCGTAGTTATAACTACCATTTTTTTAGTCTACTCCTTTTTATTTTAAGATATTTGAGTAGTGAAATTAACAAATGCAATTAAAGTTAATTCTTACATTTTATTCGTAAGAAGCTAAAGGGCACATTGCTATAGCTAATTTGGTGGTTGTCTTGACCAATTGAATTGTCAAATGTACCACCTCGTTTAGAAAATAAAAGATTTCGACTTTTTGTCAGAAAAAAACAAGGGCTGCGAATATGTGCGATTTTCGAAAATTTTCTTTTTACTATCAATATTAATAAACATCTTATCAAAAAAGAGAAAAAAAAACAACTTTTTTAAATAAAAAGATTAATAAAATTCAGAATTTAACCTATTAAAAAATTACATGATTTGAGCAAAAT
>WJKD01000756.1 GCA_014729315.1 Promethearchaeota archaeon
ATTAACCCCATCGCAATTTCGTTCAATAAGGTAGCTTTCGAGCGTGCTGGAATACTCTCGCCGAGATTTATGAGAAAAGGTATTATTTTATCCATTGTCTTCGGACCTCTCTATTTAAGATTAAATTAATATTTGATTTTGCTTATTTAAATTTTGTTTAATAATCAGATAAGAGTGTGCAAAAATTAAAGTTTTGGTTTTAATTTTATTTAATACTAGTAAAATTGATAAAAAAAATCATATTAAATTCAACAATTATAACTCGATCTAAACTCGTATGAAAAAATCATATTTGGGATATTTTCTACTCATATTAATTCTTTTTAATATTTTTTTCTCCATAAATGCTGTTGGCGTTACATATCAAGTTGATGTGAACGACAACGACATATTTCTTTGGGAAGTAGACGAATACGATGAGGACACGTACGAGAATATTGTTTCCTTCGACACTCCCGACTATGACGAAGACGAACAAATGAAAATCCAAATCACGAATATAGAGGATAAATCCAACAAATGGGTGATATCTTACGACGAGTGGCAGTATACGGATGATACTGAAGATTTTAACGAGGGACCGAATAAAGAAGATGAAATCAAGGTCTACAAGGATCCCGAAGATAAAGCAGAAAATATTATAGATATTGATGATATCGTAGAAATTCGAATTGTGGCAACACCCTTTACCAATTACATTGAGGATTTTAGAGACAATTTTGATAATCCTGTGATCAATGTTTTTGTGGACGATGATGCTTTGGTTGCAAAATATGCAGGTGAAACAACTCAATTTCAAATTGAATTAACTTTTGGAACTAACGGAGTAGTAAAAAAAATAGAATACGTAGATTCTGAAGGAGAAACATTTGTGGAGATTAACCTATTGGAAGAGGAGATAATACCCGGATACACCCCTATTATTATCGTTCTAATTATTACTGGGTTTATATGTATAATTATTTGGAAGAGAAAAGATCAATTCTCAAAAGGAAAAATCTAATTTAATTTGTACGATAATCAGCATCCTCTTACTCGAGAATTTTTACTTTTATTACTTAATTACTAATTTTTATTAATCCAAACATCATATTTATTATTACTAATAGTAACTCTATATGGGTGAAAAATCATGGTAGAAAAGTTTTTAGAAGATAAAGGAGCAGTTATCACAGGAGGAGCTTCGGGATTTGGGAGAGGAGCCGCTTACGCATTTGCCGAGCGAGGCGCTGATGTAGTATTGGTTGATGTGAACAAACAGTTACTTGAAGAAACAGCAAAAAAAGTTGCGAGTAAAACGGGAAGAAAAGTAGTCCCGATAGTGTGCGATGTCTCAAATTCTAATCAAGTGGACGCAATGGCAAAAAAAGCCGGAAGAGAATTAGATAATATTTACATTTTATTTAACAATGCGGGTATTGGCGTTGCTTTTGGTCGTAACATTTGTAGAGTAAAAGAGGAAGATTGGGATAAGATAATGTCGGTGAATCTCAAAGGTCAATGGTTGGTTGCAAAAGCTTTTTGGAGGAAAATGAAATCAAATAAATTTGAACCTATTGCCGGAAAAATAATATGTAATGCCTCTGTTGCGGGCATAAATTTATCAGTGAACATCCCATCCTATAGCATCACAAAAGCTGGAGTCATAGCTCTTTCAAAAATCCTCGCAAAAACCTTAGCACCAAAAATAACTTCAAACGCTATCGCTCCTGGATTTCACGTCACCGGAATTTATCTTAACGATGAAAATGTGGTTAATACTGTTATCACAGAAGAAAAAGCGGATATAAAGCTCGAACGGCTAGGTACTGTTGACGATGTCGTGAAACTCGTAGTTTTCTTAGCCTCTCCGGGTTCAGATTATATAACAGGCGAAGTAATCAAGTGTGATGGCGGTACGGCAATCTTCTAATGAGATTCTTAGTTTTAATAATAATAAGGAAAGAAAATGGTAGAAAATCAAAAAATTGTATTAGTTGGCGCTGGTTCGCTCCAGTTTGGATTAGGAACCGTAGGAAATATTTTTAAAAGTAAAATATTGGAAGGTTCGACAATATGTTTACACGATATAAACGCCGAATCCTTAGAATTAACTTTTAAAGCTTGTGATGCTGCGATCGAAAAAAGAAAACTAGATTTTCATCTTGAGTCAACAATTAATAGGGTTGAAGCGCTAAAAGACGCATCATTCATTATCAACGCTATAGAAGTCCCTCCGAGATTCGAATTATTAAAATTAGATTATCGAGTACCTCAACAATACGGCAATAAGCAAGTTTCGGGCGAGAATGGGGGCCCAGGGGGGCTATTTCATTCTTTGCGCGTTATTCCTCCAATATTGGATATATGTGAGGATATAATGAAAATCTGCCCTCACGCTCTTTTCATTAATTTTTCAAATCCCATGAGCAGAATTTGCCTTGCGATCAAAAGAAAGTTTTCCGATCTTAAATTTGTAGGTCTCTGCCATGAATATCAACATTTTGAGCCTTATATCATGCGCATACTGGAAACTCCAGCATCAAATCTAGATATAAAATCTGGAGGATTAAATCATTTCGGTGTAATATTAGACATCAAATACAAGGACACAGGACAAGATGCTTATCCCGAGTTAAGAGTAAAAGCACCAGATTACTTTTATACGGTAAATAGCTACGACGGATTTAAATTAATCGCTTTCATTCTTGAGACTTACGGGTATTTACCTTATACAACTGACAGTCATTACGGAGAATATATTCACTGGGCATGGAGAAAATCTGACATTCCAGCTATTCGTAAATTCTGGAGTTCCTACGAAAATATGCTTAACAGTGACTTAAATAAGCTTAAAAAGTTAATTGAAAAGGGTAAAGGTGCAAGAGTGGTCAAGCCAGATGAGGAAAGAGCAATTCCTATTATCGAGGGTGTCATAACCGATGCGAACTACGTAGAACCTTCGGTAAACATTCCTAATAAAAATGTATTTAGCAATCTACCAGCAGATTTAGTGGTTGAATGTCCGGCAATTGTGAATAAAGAAGGCCTCCAAGGTCTTGAACTTGGGGAATATCCAAAAGGAATTGCAGCTTTAATTCGCATACAAGCTGCCGTCCAAGACTTAACTGTAGATGCTATCTTGCAAAAATCTAAAGAATTAGTTCTTCAAGCGCTCCTCGCAGACCCTGTAATCGAAACATACTGGGAAGCGAAAAATATCTTAGAAGAAGTATTACGATTAGAAGCTGATTACATACAAATAGACTTAGAATAATTGAATCCGAATTAAATGTATCTTTTATTTTCTAAATTTTGTTTTTAAACCTTCAGAGTATCTTTTATTATAAAACTAAATAAGAACATACTCAATTCTTCTTCAAGTTTTTTGCATCCTCTTCTCATACTCCATGTTTTAAAAGCTTTAAATTCTTAAAAACAAATATTATTTAATAAATTCAAAAATAGTTAAAGGTGCAATTTAATGGTCGAAAAATTTCTTGAAGGAAAAGGTGCACTAATTACTGGAGGGGCTAGTGGTTTTGGTCGTGGATTTGCATATGCGTATGCAGAAAGAGGCGCTGATTTAGTGTTGGTTGACATTAACGAAGAATTACTCGAAGAAACATCAAGCAAAATCGCAAGTAAAACCGGAAAAAAAGTAGTCCCGATAGTGTGCGATGTTTCGGATTCAAAACAAGTAAAAGATATGGCTAAGCAAGCGTTTGAGGAGTTAGATAATATATTTGTCCTCAACAACAATGCTGGTATAGGAGATCCTTACGGACCTAACCTTCTTAGACTTAAAGAAAAATATTGGGACAGATTGATAGACATTAATTTAAAAGGACAATGGCTCGTATCAAAATTTATAAGTAAAAAAATGAAGAGACAAAAGTTCGAACCACTTGCGGGTAAAGTGATTCACACCGCATCAATCGCGGGTATGGTTCCGGATGAAAAAATCCCAGCATATTCAATTGCTAAAGCAGGGATTATAGTAATGATAAAGATGCTAGCTCAAACCTTAGCTCCTAAAGTAACTGTTAATGCATTATCTCCGGGATATCATGTTACGGGAATTTATAATGATTCAGAAGATGCTATGATTATGACGATGGAAGATGGACACGTGAAAACTCCACTAAATAGGTTAGGAACTGTTGATGATATCGTTAATGTTTCGGTATTCTTAGCTTCTCCAGCATCAAATTTCATCACCGGACATAATTTTCCCGTTGACGGAGGAATTGCAGAAACTGGGGTTCCTGCTTATTATTTTGATTCGGATATCTGAAAATCTTGATCTTTTTTTTTATCTTTTGTTTATTTTTTTCTTATTTCAAGTTATCTATTCAATAATTTTCATGCAATTTTATAATTAAAGCGTTTACTAGCTTAATTTCTATAGCTCTCTCGTTTCAATTTAGAGAGACTTCTGTAAACATTATTTCTAAAAAAATTTAAATATTGATTGAGATCCATTAAAAAATAGTAAGCATTGGATTCAATGTCTTTATTTTAAAAACCAAAAAAATTAAGATATGCTTGATTTAATCGTTGCTGGACTTGAGATCTTTATTGGATGTGGAATTATTGGATTTTGGATCTACTTTTTTACCGTAGAAAATAACGATCCCAATCAAAAAGATTGGTATTTGAAACACGAGCGCTCTTTTCCCCTTCCTGACTTAGGATGGATTACGCCGTGCTTATTCGTTGCTGCGTATGGATTGATTACGGGAGATCAAAAGCTGGGTATCTTTTTTACGATATTATCAGGAAGTGCGATGATATTTTTGGGTTTAATAGATTTACTTTTTTCTTTACAGCAAGGAATATTCAAAACAAAAGACTTTCAAGCATACATCAATATCGTAGTAGTGTTAATTACCTTAATTTTTGCAGTTGTTTTTTCATTATATGGCTGGTTCAATTTTAGTTCGATATGATTTTATGAGAAGAAAAGCATCCAGGAAAAGTAAAAATGATAAGTATATTTAATTTGGTTATTGCGATTCTAGAAATCGTTTTGGGGTGTGGATTCATAGGATTTTGGATAATCTTTTATTTTACTGAATATAAAAACCCAACGATTGACGAAGTTTTTTTTACGCACGAGAAGACTTTTCCACTCCCCGATTTGGGATGGGTCACACCCTGCTTATTTATTAGTGGAATATCTATATTATTAAATCAAGATTTTGGTTTTTTTTTCGCCGCTCTTGCTGGAAGCGGTATGATGTTCTTAGGATTAATAGATCTTGCCTACGACATCCAGAATAGATTTTATACCCCTTTAGGAGTATTAATAATTCTTATAATGTTAATTGGCGGTCCAATCTTGATTATTTTAGCGTGGATTAATTTATTATAGATTTTGTATTTGTTAAAATATTCTTTTTCAATTTTTCAACTTAGATCTCAATCAATACTGAATAGTTGATATTCTTCATCCATCAACCACAATCTATTAGATCTTTTTTCATAACCAACTGCGTAAATTGCATTTTTCGAATTGGATCTATGGATCTTTATCAAGGTCCCATTTTCTGTCTTGAAGATCGCCACTTTTCCGTTTGGGAGTCCAATAGCTATCTTAGTCCCATCGCGATTTAAAGCGATTTCGGTGAGTACTAAGTTTTCAAATTTTCCGAGATCTGGTATTATCGTGCTATTAATCGAAATGTTCCAATGACATTTTCCTGTATAAAGCTCAATACAAATAAGCTCAGCAATCCAGTTTCCATAGTCAGAATTGCTGTTCGTTGCTAAAATAAAAACATATTTATCGTCAGAATTAAATACTGTTCGTCCAAAAGTGTCTGCGAAATCTTCCAATGGAGTTTCTTCTTTTAAATTTTCGGATCTGGAATGAAATAAGGTTTTTAATTTCCCGGAAACAATTTGATAAATACCTATATATCCCCCTCCTTGAAATGTGTTGAAAGCAGATAAGTATTGATCATTATTGCTAAAACTTAAGCCTGTTATATATTCTCCCCCAGCAAGATGAGATAAACGCTTTAGAGTTATAGCATCGTATAAAGTAATAGACTCTTCCACGCTTGCAAAAGCAAAGAATTGGTTCTTGTGGGAAGATGCACTACTCTGTATCCACGTTCTTTCTCCCTTCAATTTATAAGTCTTGTTAAATGTTAAATCGCAATTCCAGATTTCGAAGTTAACTGGATCTTCAAATCGAGAAGATTTTTTTGATTCCTTATATACTAGCCATAATCCTTTTCGATTTGCAGCACTAATAAAATGGTTAGAAGCACGCTTTGCGATCACTTTTGGTTTAACATATCTTAGATCGTATAAGGTAACGAGATTTTTAGAATAATCGTTTATAACAGCTATCTTCTCTTCGGGATGCATTATTAAATTCAATCAAAATCACCTATAAGTTAAAGCTTTTGTTAGAAGATAAAAACATAAAATTTTAACACTATTACATTTGAATTATCTTCCTTGAACATAACCATTAATACTGCACTATTTTAAAATTTACAAATTCCACAAACAAAAGAATCCAATAGTGATAATAAATCGCTTAGATACTCAGAGTAAATTATTATTAAATGGTTTAAAATTAAAAATTTATATACAATAATAACTCCTACTTAAATTATAAAAATTAAAAAATTGGTTAATATCAAATGATAAATCTAATCATAGCGATTTTTGAAATTCTTATAGCAATTGGGATTATCG
>WJKD01000757.1 GCA_014729315.1 Promethearchaeota archaeon
ATATAAATATTGTTGTTTCTGACAAATGCAATCTTTGTCCCATCTGGCGACCAGCAAGGCTCTGTTCCGTCGGAGATAACTAATTCTGGACTCCAACTATTTGGCGAGATAATATAAATGCTACCATTAATTTCAACAGCGATATGTGAACCAAATTTAGCGTTTTCCTGCCCCCAGTCAGGATTTGTATAATTACCAGCAAAAGACATATCTTCAATCAGTTTATTATTATCTAATGTGAATATCTTCAAACCGTCCCTTGAACAACAGGCAATTTGTTTACCATTGGGAGAATAAGTGGGGTGTGTAAGTTTTTCAGTTATTTTTTCTGTCACGTTAATGGGATTACCACCGCGAATTGATTGAAGATAGATGTCCCGGCGATCATCATATATAATTTGTGACCCATCAGGCGAAATATCTACATTTCTTTTTGTTGAATTATCTGCACTTTCCCACAATTTTTTTGTAGAGCCAGAGTTAAAAACAGCCCAAAATAGATTATCTTTAAGATATATAAGATCGCTCGTTTCAGGGAGCCAGACCGGGAATTCATCTTTATCGCTATTTAAACCATTTGTCACCGGAACCATTCTATAGTCAATCGTCGAGATAAGATTGATGGTACATTCGTAAAATCTTCCAAATGTAATTATTTTATCACCATCCGGATGCCAGAAATATCTGGTAAAAGGCAGTGAATTCGAAATAGAATGTAGTGAAGCACCATTTTCATCAATAATTGAAATTCGCTTTCCATATCCCTTGTTATACGCGATTTTAGTTCCATCCGGAGACCAACGCGGACTGGAAAGGCTGTCATCTTCCAGAATATCAGTGATTAAATAATTATTTGATGTATCAATGACTGAGACTTTGCACTCATTGCTCCCAAATTTAACCGTTAGAAAAACGATTTTTTGTCCATCCGGACTCCAGTCAGGCAAGCAAGCTTCAATTGAGTCAGGCGTTATTACTCGCTTATTATCGGTACCTAAGTTCATCAGCCATATATGTCCCTCACTCATTTCATCAATTGCATACAATATTGATTTACTATCCGGTGACCATGATAAACCGGATATTATTTTCCAGGAATCGACTTTCAAAATTTCAGTAATCTGATGACTCTTGAGCGATAAGATAAAAATTTCCTCCCATGTCGCCATTGCGATTTGCTGATCATCCGGAGACCAACAATAAAATCTTGGTGAATAAAAATAGGGGTAAGAATAAGTAGTTACTTCAAATTCCAGCAAGGATTGGACGGTCAGATCACCATTATTCGGATCCCTGAACACAATTTTTGATGCATCGCGAGAAAGCCCAATATTACTTATTCGCTCAATATTTCCGGGTTGCGAAAAGGCGCCTAAATCTTCACCATAAATGGAGTATGCATTGAAATATGTGGCAAACCGTTCAGTCGCATAAGCAATTCGATTTCCACAAGGCTCCCATGAAAGATGGAATTTTTCGTTGCCATCAAAAGTTAGTTGAGTTGCATTAGCTTCTATTTTGGTGATTTTTTCTACTTGTAGTTTTGTGTCGCAACTTAACAGGATAAAAATCAAAAAAAACAACAAATGCTTAGTCATTTTCTCTACCTTAATACAATCAATTTAGTTGATTTATTTAGATTTTGGGCTCGAATGACACAGAAATAAATACCACTAGGCACATCCCTATTATTATCGTCTTGACCATTCCAGGTTAATGAATAACTTCCTTCCAGCTTTTGACATTTTTCCAATATTTTTATTTTCTGCCCCATGATATTATAAATAGAAACTTCGATGTCTGCTTTAAGAAAAATTTTATAATCGATTTTCGTATTGTTATTAAATGGATTGGGATAGTTATTTATTAAAATGGAAGACTCCGGAACATTTTCATGAACAGCCCAATCATAATCATCAGGTTTGACCACAAAAAAATGATATTCATAATTTAGTCCATCTTCAAGAACAACCATATTTCCATACCAATCATAGACATTTACATATTTTCGATGATAATCGCTTGTTTCAACAGTTTCTCCCATTTGCCAGTTTTGAGGAAAATTCAAAGTCCCATTATCGCTCGACGGATTATTACCATTGGTAACTATATATTCAAATATTCCGTTTGCCGGATCTGTATCGTCCGCATACATGAATTCTCGCATGCTTTCCTGAGTCGTGAAATAATGATTTCGTGCAGTAGTTGTTAATTCTCCAATAATACAAGCACTGTAATCACCGCTACGGAATTTAAATTCGATTTTTTGAATGTCAAATTTTTCAATCTCATTGTTATATTTACATCTTTTAGAATGAGCTCTTACAATAAAATCCATATCTGTGCCGTACGGAAGTAATTGACGGCCATAGCTTCTATATTTTTTTATAGCATCTTCTTCCTGGTCATCTTCTAAAGTGAAATAATAAGCAAGTTCTTCTCCTTTGACACAATTATTAATGTCAAGAGGTTCATAAACAATGGAATAATCCCAATTTGATTGATATATTTCACCACTCGGATTTTCCATGATGTCATCTACTTTTATCTTAATCTTAAACGATTCTTCTTCAGGGAATTTTGTGGCGTCAGTAAAATCAAGGTATCCATTTTCATCAGTGTTGACATCGTGATTCGTTAGCACATATTTATAATGGTTGTTATTATTCGGATCAGGATTATCACCATGAGCATAAATAATGTCACTGTTCGATATATTTTTTTCAAATCCCACAAACCATGGGGACCACTCAAATTCTTGAGTCGATTCGTTGAAATAAGGGTAATATTGATACTCAATTTTTTTTACCTCTTGCGGATTATCATAAGCATCTAAATCGCTCACCTCAACGATAATATCATACTTAGTTCGCTCGAGAATTTTATTGTTGTATTTATCATCGTAAGGAGCATCTGTTTCATTCGTTTCTTCAGTCAAATAAACATTATGCACTCTCGGGATTACATTATCCGGGATTGTACCGATAATGAATGTCTCTGTTATTGATTTTGATCGACTTTCAATAAAATGATCATAAACAACAGCCTTAATCACAAGATGAGTGTTATTATCATAGCCTGAAATATCGAGATTTCCGCCGACAGCACTATGGTTTGTGAGAGCATATTTATGATCTCCCAAATACACATTATCATTATCGGGTTGGGAGGTATCAAAAACGACTAATGGATCTGGCTCAGTTACTCCCTCTAAATAGCAGAAATACTCGATTTTATTTACTTGAAATCGTTCTCCATTCTCTTCATCATACGTATGAAGTACAAGATCATACATTACAGTTTTATTTTGCAAATTGTTAGATCCAACTGAAGTACCATCATTTTCGTAGATTGCAGATAGGCTTTCGATTGTGGGCTCTTGATCGTCGTAATCTAGATCACATAAAATTCGATAACTGCCACTGCCAGCAGCACTATACGCCATGATGTGCCAGGTTCCCGTTTCCGGGAACTGGTGTGTCGCTTCAACTTTTCCATTGTCTTTACTATCCCATTTCCAATCATAGTTACTTGTTGTAGGGTCAGAACCACATTTGCCATAAATTTCGAAATCATTACCGGGATCAAATTCGTCTAAGGTAGTTTTCATATTGAACGCATAGTCACTAATATTAGGAGTAACCCACAGTTCACTTTCGCCTTCTTGAGCTAATTCTCCAAAATCATGTTCACCAAAACTAATAGTGCGCATTTGAGGTGGAGGCGGTTCATTTCCATCAGGAATTTCGACCATAATGCCTGCTTTGCTGAAAGCATTACCTTTCCAATCACTTCCATGAACATGTGCCACTAATTGATACAAATCGTAATAAACATTTTCGTCTATATAGAATCGAAACCATACAGTATGGCTGCCATCCTGGCTTGGTAGTTTCTTATCTAAAATCATGGGATAAATTCCTATTGATTCATGGTCATGTCCGATATCATCTCCGCAGTTAGTTCTGTCATCATAAATAACTTGATTGCATGGTGATGGATTGTCATTTTTAAGTATCTCATTTGTTGAATAATTATTTGAATATCCTGTTCCTAAAAGAGAAAGCGTCATATTATTGAAATCCAATTCTTCATCTCTTACCCTTGCTCCTATTTCTATATATTTTAATCCAGAAGGATTGCCGTGATTTGCTTCCCAGTCCTGTCGAACTGGTAAAAGCGAAGTATATTCAATAACGTATTCATCACCTAAATCGTCTCGATAGCGTAGTTCTGGATTTTGATTTAGTGCCATATTGAAATTATCATTCATATCCTTTAATTTGTGTCCGGGATTTATTGCGCCTGATTCATCGTACGCTGATGAAGGTTCACTTGTATAATAGCAGATATGGAGATGATCACCTGCTATTTCCCCCGTAGGATAATAATCAACAATCCAGCCAATTGTTAAATCAGAAGTAATGTCACGCCCTTCATAAATATCAATATGCTCGGTTCCCTTATCCCATATAACATGCTTGTATTTAAGGTAATAAATATCACCGTTAGCCGGTAGGTATTCTACAACAAAAAATTGATTATACCCAGTTCCTCCAACGAATTTTACAATCCCAACTGCATCTGATTTATAAAATGGTGTGAATTGTGGCGCCGCAATATCAATTCCATGGTGGAAATCATAATTATAACCATTATTAGGGTATTCTTCCGTTCCTAAGTTTCTTGGTCCGAAAGCTGATGAGAAATCATGCTCGAAATATTGATTCCAAAATGGCCACAATGGAAAATCCTGACTTTTTAAAGTAGTAATCAAAATGAAAAATCCAAAAATAGTAAGGAATTTAATTTTTTTATTTTTCATAATTATTATGCTCCTTTTTTAGTAAAAAAATATAGTATTATTAAACCTGTCTATTTTTATATCGTCGAATGCATTAAACTCATACCCATGAATAACCGGATTGATATTTTTAGGCAGAATTTCCAGAAAAATGCTTTTTTGTGGACCACTCTCGAAATCATCCATTAACTTGCCAGTTTTGTTATTAACTAAACGATAGTTGCCGTCTCCTATTTTTTTTGTATAATATATCCCACCATTGTAACAAGTTTTTACTATGTTCGCATATCGCCCCAAATGAGAAGTCCATATAAGATTGCCAAATTTATCTAATTTTAGAAGTTTCGTTTTGTCATTTCCATTTGGACCGTGCCCAATTAAATAAATATTTTTTTCCCTATCAGAACTGAGTACGCTTACTGTACCTATTCCAGCATTAAAAATGAATTCTTCATTTTGACTATCGTATATAGTTCTTTCCAGTTCTAATTCATCAGATTTTATATTATATATAATTATTTTACTTGCTTTATTTCGAAAACGCTTTTTTCCTATTGGCCGGGCTAATTTTTCCATTAATTTTTCAATCTCAGATCGTATTTCCTGAATTTGAATATTCAGGGTGCTGTCTTCTGCACTACTTTTCTTTCTCTGTATTAACTCAAGTAATAGTTTGCCTTTTTGATCAATTTGATATTGTATCGGATCCTTCTCAATTTTATATTTTTGGCTATATTCTGGATTAATTTCCTTTTCATTGAATCCAATTATGACACGATCGTTATCCAGCCAAACCGCTCCCTGATGACCCGAAAACGAATGGGATAGATCGAGTTTAGTTCCATTGCTCAAATCGATTACTTCAAATGTGAATTTTCTTTCATCAGGTGGACTTTCCGGGATTAAATATCGATTATCCGAAGATAAATCAAAACGCATCCCGTTGGTAGTACTTTCCCATTTTACTGATTTTGTATCAATATCATAAGCTGTTATTTTTTCAGGTGATCTTTCCCATCCCTGTTCGATAATGATGAAATTATTATATAATTCATTTGGAAACACCATTTCAATCCATTTTCTTCCAACATCTTTCCGATAAATTTCACTTCCCTTCTTATCCCAAAAATAAACAACATTTTCATGTGAAACTCTATTATGAATAATTGCACTCACATATTTCTGTGAAGCCATAACCTGAACAATTCTTTCAGACTCATTAAAGCGTATCGTTTTACTTTCAGCGAGAGCAAAGTTAACCGTTAATATTGCTATAGCTGCGATTATAAATAAATTTGATTTTATTATTTTCATGTTGTAAGCTCCAAAATTTATTGAACTAATACTATAAAAGTTATTAAGGTATTGTCAATTCAAAGCTAAAATGTTATAGTTAGCCAAACCAGTCTGACCAGTTATCGTTCAAAATAATTTTAAAATTCATATCATTCACTTTATTTTAACCAACCTCTCCACACAACCAATACTCTTATCTCCCTGTTTCGCGATAACTTTATACAAATAAACACCATTTGCAATTCGATCTCCATCTCCATCGCGTCCATCCCATTCTATTATATTAAATGAAGCATTTGAATAATCTCGAATTGTCTGGATAAGTCTGCCGGAAATTGTATAAATTTTTATCGTTACCTCCGCAGGCTGCGTTAATGTATAAGTAAAATTCGTGCTCGATTGCATTGGATTGGGATAGTTGAGTACATTTAAAATTTTTAATTGTTCTGCGACTTGAAAAGTAATTCTGTCTTCACCTGTTGCGCCTGTAGAATCGACTGCTATGATCCGTAACTCGTGCGTCCCTGCTTCAAAGGAATCCTGATACAAGACCGTCCCACTTGTTTTCTCAATTGGCACATATTCAATGCGCTGGTCTGCTGATTCCAGCGGGTGGTTATCGATTACTACTCTAATGGAATTCTCATTAATTTTAGACAGGGCATTTATTTCTGCTGTTATAAGCGGCTCTGCAGCCACATAATCACTTTCAACAACCTTTTTATTATCAATAAAGATATTTACTTCAGGGGCTGTCGGATTGATTTTAGTGAAATAAAGGGCAGGATCACCGAAGAAAACATACATCAACGGCACTTCGGTTATATACCAGAAATTTGATATATATTCCAGCACTGTATTTGCGATCATTTCTCCAAATGTATTCTCCTGGGATTGAAACAAATTTTGAAGCAGGAATTGACCAAATATGATATGATTATGTAAAAACGGGCTACCTGTTGCTGCCCACGCTGCAATGCAGCCGCTATTTTCAGCGCTTATCAGCGCCTCCGCCATGCTTTCCCTTTCTGCATGTTGAAACATACCTGTGCTACAGGAAAATGCGATATGAAAAGGTAGCTTATGCCCGTTTGCCAATTGGATAAGATGCTCGACTTTGAGAATCCGTTCCTGTGCCCATAAATCAACGCCCCCGTGTCCTACATAACATAATAATGAATTTCCGCTGTTTATTGATGAAATAATTTGATCTTTCATAGTGGAGGCATTGTTAGTATCCCGTAAATAAAGTTTAGTAACATTATAATTTGGGGGTATTAAGCTCGCCAGGGAATCACTTAACGCTTCAAAATTTTCTTTTTTTTGCGTATCGTCAGCCACGATGAGGACATTCTGTTTCCAGTCATGTTTTGTAAAATCATTACAATATCTTTGCATCTTCATAATAAAATGATTGACTTCTTCCGGTTTTCGAACAGCTAATCTTCCCACCAAAATATCAGGAATCACATCATCTCCGCTAACACAAGCGAACCAGTTATCACTTGCTGTTTCGCTATACGCTGGAATATAGAAAAATGGCGCCTCAAATAAATGTGTCGGAACAAAGTTATGATTGTCTGTGCTCAGATTGTTTTTATAATCATAACTGGCGTCACCCACTAACAATACATAAGAAGGAGCCGGAGACTGCCAATTGTAATAGGCATATTGCAAAAAATCCTTAATTGCCTGAGGATTAAAAATTCCATAATTAAACTCATCATAAATATCTTGTATATTGATTATTGAGGTCGATAAATTTTCTTTTTGATGGAATTCAGCTAATGGATAAATACTTTCGATGAATAGTTCATGGGCAATAATGATATAATCGCTCTTATTCGACGTTGAATATAAATTCGAAAAATTAATGGAGCCCATATTCTTTGGTGTCAGTATCTGATTTGCAGTCAGGCAAATAAAATTTGTTGTGTCATTGATATCCGAATTAAAAACCAAACTGAAACTTGAATCTTGCTGTATGCGTTCATTTTTTAAACTTAAAAACTGATCTCCTGCTTTAGAGGTCTGCCACACAATAATTGAATCGCTACTAAAATTATTGATAACAAAGGAATAATTCCCTGGTTTTCCATAAGTGAATTCTAGTTTATTATCTGATGCTGTCAATTTTCTCGAATACGCGACCTCAATCCAGTCAACATAAATATTATCTGTATTGCTGTTTAATAATGACTTTATTTTAACTTTATTAATGCCATCATTTAAAATGGCATGCGGAATTTGTTTTGTAATCTCAATTTCTTTTTCATCAATCCATGTCGTATCAATTAGCTCATGATTATTCAGGTTTATTTTCACCTGATAGTCTTTATACGTAAAAGAGCTACCGACCTCATACCCATAGAGCAATATGTTAATCCGGGCATTTTGGGCGTTAGTTTGATCGCTAATGTCAGGTAATAAAATATCTATCTCTTTCTCATTTGCAGGCTCAATTTCTTCCCACATCCAATGATCGCTGCCTGTAATAACTTTTTGATATCCCTTATAAAGTAAATCCTTTTCAAAATGCTGCCGATCTTCAAAGACTTTTGGCTTTATCGAGTTAGTTTTTTTAATCTCAGGAAGTTGCTGAACTCGTTTTCCGTTTGTTTCTTCAGCCACCAGCCAATAAATATTGTCATTAGAAAAAATTGTATTATTTTTTTCCCCGTAAAATAAAATATAATCCAATGCATCAAATTTGCCATCTTGTTCACCATAGATAAAAATTGGTATTTCTATACCACGATTATATAGGTGCAAATGCTTGGGATTTAGTGTCGAGATAGAGAATTTTGAACTTTCCAAATCATTGTATGTTAGCTTGTAAATACCATTTTCATTTATCGTGAGTTGTGCATTCTCTCTGTTGACATTATTTTTGTAGAACTCGACCGCCCCGAACTCTTTTGAAGAGGTATCTAGCATTCTCTTTAAATCGCTAACCTGATTCTCAACACGACTATTGTAATTCAAAATCTGCTTTTCAAATATACGTTCATAAACATCTGAACGCTCTTTACTTCTTGTGTTTGATTTCTCAAGGTCTGGTAATTTCTCAATACCCGGATTCACCTGCTTTAAAATAAACTTTAGCCTTTTATAAATAATGATTGATTGTAAAATGGGATTGAATTGCGCTACATTAATTTTTACACGTAAAAGATATTGGTCCCGCATAAATCCTAAATAATCTAATTCAATGATTCGTTCAGGATAATAGTTATTGGCTTGATAAATATTTTTATCTTCGATTATTTCATAGGCAATGTTATCTATGTATTCATAAGTGTTACTATTCAATATTGGTGTAGGATTTGGAGCGATATAAATGTTATTGAGAACTTCCTTTTCCTCGTCTAAAATAATAATCTCATATTTCGCATTCGCAGGAATGCTTAATAATACTCCATCGACAGGTAGTTGTGGTTTCCCTGGTTCGTAAATGTAATTTAAATCATCAATTGATAGTTGCTTTTTACTGGAACTGATCAAAGACTCTTTGATATTTGATTCCAATACAAATTGTTCACAGGTAGATTCGATTAATATCGTTTTACCTTTCGCCGAAGTAAATAATATAAGAATAGACAGGATGGAGGATTTTAATATTTTCATATTATTCGAGTTCTTTAAAAATCGTTGATATGCAAACAACACGATCTTGAATATAAGCAATCTTTGTCCCATCCGGGGACCAACATGGTCCTTTAGCTCGCGAAATTAGTAATTCCGGAATCCAATCTTTTGGCGAAATAACGTAAATATCATCGTTGTTTTCAACTGCTATGTGCGAGCCAAAATCTGGATTGTAAACTGACCAGGTTGGATTTTTGTAATCACCGATTATATCGTATTTATGATTCAATTTACCATTTTCAAGTTCAAAAACTTTTATTCCGTAAAAAAAACAGCATAGCAAAAATTTACAGTCAGGTGATACACACGGTTGACTTAGTGGTTCGTTTATATCAACCGATAAATTAACTAATTCTCCTGTTTGAATATTTAATATATACACATCATTACCATCATCATAAAATATTTTATCACCATCAGTTGATATTTCTGGATTAAATATCTTTTTATTTTTGAACTTCGTAAGTTGTACCATCGTCTTTTCAGGATATGATATTTTCCACAAATTCCCTTGACGCAAAAACAGAATGGATTTTCCATTATCAACCCATAATGGACTTGTATCTCCATTTTTCGTATCCCAATCAGTAATATCATGAATCGTAGAATCTGTCAACGATACAACGCGAATAACCGAATAGTATTTAATCTGAGCAGCCAAAATCGATTCACCGTTTGGGAAAAAACTGGGATACCTTCTATTTTCAATAATTTTTTCAATCTTTCCATCTGTTATTGAAATAGCATATACCACATTTCCGTCAGAAGTTACAAGATCAATGGCAAGTTGGCTTTTGTCTGGAGATAAAACTTGTTGGATACAACGTCCATTCAGTGAGATTATTTTCTCTCTGTTCTTGGACGTTAGATCATATAAGTATATCAAAGTCGAATCAGATCCAAACTTACATTGGTATACTAATTTTGACATATCACGGTCAATTATATTTGGGTGCAATGTGACTTTTGACAGGTAAGTGAGTCTTGTAAGCTGCTTAGAATATATATCGATATTCCAAACATTTCCATTGTAAGTCAAAAGTATTTTTTGTCCGTCAGGATAAAATTCAGAACCACAATATGATCTTCGATCATCAGGGGAAATTTGTCTTAATTTATCACCATTGACCGTTATAGTCCATATTTGATATGCATAATCCTGATATACATTAAAGCCTATTACGTAAGAATCCGGCGACCAAAAAATACCATATATGCTACTACCAACTGATGTAAGCTGCCTTGCCGTACTATCGATGATTGAGGCAATAAATAACTGATTTGTATACCAGGGAGAAAAGGCAAACTTATTTCCATCTGGAGACAGAGTAATATATCCACAACCACCTTTATATTGGAATATTGTACTTTCTGAGCCATCAACCAGAGAAATTTTTTTTATATGTGTTCCTAATTTTTCTCTAGTTGTGACTAAACAATCACCATTCGGAGACCATGAGAGATTCGTATCAGAATCCATATCTCCTGCCCAACGAACTTCAATCTTTTCAGTAGAAATACTATATAAGTTTTCAGATTGAATTTTTAATTCACAGCTACATAAAATACAATAAATTAGTATTATTATTGCACGTGCACGTAACATTATTTACCTTAAATATAGTAACTTTTTTGTTTCGTTATAATTATTGCATTTCATCAAACAAAAATAAACTCCACTTTCAATTTTCTGTTCTCTGTCATCGCGCCCATCCCATCTATATGAATAATATCCTGCTGATTGGTGGCAATTAACCAACGTTTTTATTCGCTGTCCCCTGATGTTGAAAATAATAATTAGTACATGTGCGTCTTCCGCCATCTGATAACGAATTACAGTCTGAGAATTAAATGGATTAGGATAATTATTAAAGAGAACGAATGAATCGGGAATATTTTGTATATTATCAGTTCCAAGTGCTTGGGTTGTATCTTCGGGTTCTATCCCAATCCAATATTTTTGCTTATCCGTATAAGAAGAGTTTCCGTTAAAGTCTTCAACCCATGCTCTAATCTCAATCATTGTTGAATCTCTGAATTCAGTACAATCAAAAGTACCGCTATCAGAAGTCGTAGAACTACGATTTGTTACAATATAATGATATTTATTGTTTTCCCGATCAGTATTCTCAGCATAAATGAAATCACGCTTGTTTTCATCAAGATGATCATAATTATAAAATTGTGTTGCAGTAAATCCATTTAAGGAATCGTGATCTGAATCATAGCTATACTCATAATAAATCTGTTTAACTTCGCTGTTTTGATATTCCCAATTACTACCAGGGCTCTCATCACATGCATTAACGATAATATCATATTTATCTTTCGGAAGTATTGGCAAAGAGCTTATTGGACCATAAGAGGGATTTACTTTCGTTTCAGAAGTATCATTTTCCTGTACAAAATAAACACTATTTATATAAGGACTTTCAGCGTCGTTACACAATGGAGGTGAGTTATAAACATGAAATATAAAACTTGCAAAATCAGGATTTTCTTGCCAATCATAAGCTATTACGTCAATACGTATTTCTGTGTCATTAGCTAGGTTGGTTAAATCCAAAGTGCCAATTGAGTCTGATTTTGAAGCATTTTCATTCGTTATTATGTACTGAAAGTCACATTCATTTGTATCAGTTCCGCTTGCATATATCAACGACAGGCTATCTGGATTTGAAATACTCCCATAATTATCATCTTTGTTGTTTGATAAAAAACCAACACCTGATAGAATTAAATTATTGTCTTTATAAATATTATAAGTTATTTCTTTTACTTCAGTTTTTATAGAAGTGTCAACAAAGGGATCTGTATCAGAGGCTTTTACGATAACATCAAATTTTTTAGGTGGTCTGATGGGCTCATTGTCGCTATTTACCCAACTTGTCCATTTAGAATCAAGCTCAGATTCAGTTATATCTTCTTCAAGCGTCAAATAAATTTTTTCTATTTCAGGAGGCCAATAGTCGTAAAATGGGGTACGAAGTTCATAACCATTATTCAAATAAATGTTTATATTTTTGTTTTCTTGAAGCACAATACCGTCTGGTTTAATATTTTCATCTAATTCACCTGCTGATTCAAATATATCAATATAGTCACGATTATCTCCATAAATAGAATCAATCATTACAATATGACAATCCTCCTTCACTAAATAATCTGCCATATCCACAGCATCCGGTTCGATTTCCTCGAACTCTCTGGCAAACCAATAAGTATTTTTATCAGAGATATTAGGCAAATCATATCCATAAGCGACATAACCAGAGCAATCAATACCAAATGCCCACTCGTCCGGTAAATGAGATCCTATATTTGAACAGATAATATAATCACCCATGTGTGCGCCGCAAGCATAAATATTGTCTGGCGCAGTGATCGGCTTGGTTACTGTAATTTTGGCTGTAACTGGATTTATGTAATATGGATCGGCTGAAAATCTTATAACATATTTGCCTGACTTCGCAATTTCAAATGATAGATCAGATATTTTGATAGAATCCAAACTATACCAATCTGAATACCATATCGGCGCATATTGCTTTTCTGAAACAGAACCGTCATTACAATCCCATTGATATTGAACATGAAACAATGAAATTTGCCATGATTTCCATGGATCGAAACCATCAGTAATTTTAATTTCGAATTCCAAATGTTGGCTTTCTTCATTCATATAATCTGTGCTGGTAACTATAATTTCTTGTTCATCATAAAAATTATCTTCAGCAGTTAAGAAAATATTTTCTTGTTCAGTTTCGTTTCTCATCTTTATGGTTGAAGATATTTTATTTTCTAATTCTGTTGGAGTGTCCTTTACACCGTATCCATACGGTGCACCACGATGAACTCCCTCTTCTCCTTTAAAAGTAGATTCATCATAATAGATGTTGCTATTTTTTGAGGCATAATAGTTGCTTTGCCATTTATTAGTATGACATGTATCTACCAAAAATTCATGTTCTAAATATTCTCGCATGCGTATTCGAACTTCATTTCGACCTATTTCAACTTCCTGAGCTATTA
>WJKD01000758.1 GCA_014729315.1 Promethearchaeota archaeon
AGATTGGAACTCTTGTGGAAAGATCCTTATCGACGAATTTATACCAAAGGATGGATTATTAACCTGTTGACCTTTAATATACGATTGATCGACTACGCAGACTTTATCTGTAGTGTTTAAAAGCTGTTCGATCGTATTTCCCGTATAAGCATTTGATTTATCAATTAGTTGATGAGTTCCAAAATAGGCATCGGATTTTAACTTACCGTAGTCTTGTGTTCGTAAGCCAACTACAGGCGTTGTCAAATTGATCATATTGGGATTGAATATCGTTGCATTGTCTATTGACGGACTGTAGTATTCCATTCTTGTTGTGTAATAATCGATTTCATTTATACCATTTATCAATGGTTCGACGCTCGAAAAATTAAACCAATCGGTTTGCATAGCGTCAAGTTGTTGGTTTCCCGATTCCGTAATTTTTCTGAAAACCAAGTCGGTATTTCCACCGGGTAAATCGTATCTTGTCACATCCTCCCAAGTTTGCCAGGATATGTAGATGTTAAACTCATCCTCGTCTTGTCCAACAATTTCTCCAGTTGCAAATCCTTGAAACTTTTCGACGATTGCAACTACTTCCAATTCTCTCACTGTGTATTGTTCTTGGGCATTAGAATCGTCTCTTTCCAATAGTGCGTCGACAGTAGGATAACTTAATCCGAGTGAAAATCTCACTTGTATATCATCTCCTACATCGAGATCAAATTTATCTGCTTCTTTTTCTGTAATAATGAGTTTATCTTTTTTTTCCAATTTATCCATCATGTCTTCCAATGTTAAATCGCTTGGTTCAAGAATAGTTGTTGAGGTCATTCTCTCTTTGACGATGTCAGGATCGAGGATATGGACTGATACAGATTCATCATAATCCTCTTCGAGAAGACTATGGCCAAACCATTCGTTATCGTCCCATAATTGTGCATTCTGATGGGTAACGGCCATTACTTCATCCACACCATCGACATCCTTTAGATCGCCTCTGAAAGATGGAGGTGCGTTCCCTATAAAAATTCGCACATCGCACCCCATAACATCAGTGACAGTTGTTTTAATCCCTTCCCTCATAGATCCCATATACACGGAAATACCAACGAGATAGCTAACTGTAATAGCGATCATTGAAAAAGTTAATACAGTTCTTTTGCGATGTCTTAGGACGTTCTTTTTAGTAAGGAGTTTTGTTTGTTTTAAATACTTACCAAAAAGTTTAATGAATCCTGCTGTAAGAGGTCCAACAAACAATGCCAATAGCCAAATTATGCCGAGTAGAATTAAAGTGGGGCCGACGAAGGCTATTGCCGCTTCTGACATACCTCCACCTCCAGGTCCACCAACAGCACCAACGCCGTATAATAACCAAGCTCCGTATGCGACAATAGCACCGGCGATAACTCCGAAAAGAATTCTTCTCGAATGGTGTTTCTTTTCTCTTTCTGATTTTTTGGCTAAAGGATTAAGGCATTCTATTACGGGCTTCCGGCTTGCTTTCCAACTCGGATAAATTGCGGCGATAATACATGAAATAGCGCCGACTGCGAATGTAACTCCTAATGTCTGAGGAAGTAGGATAATTTGAGCTTCAGTTTGCGCAAAAGTTTCACCGATAAATCCGGGCATGTTCTTCAATGATTCAACAGTAAGCTGAAATATGAGATAAGACATGAAAAACGAACATATCGTCCCGATAAGTGCTCCGATGATGCCCATTATTGCACCTTGGGCCAAGAACATTCTAAATGTTTCGGATTTAGACGCTCCAATCGCTTGGAACATTCCGGTTTCATATTCTTGCTCTTCTTTTATGATATTAAAGATGTTAAGTATAAGAATAATTGACAAGATTAGCGCAATAAGAGCAAACATGATAAACATGGTCATCATGATTTCGACTGATTGGTTGATGTCCTCGATTGTGTCGCTTTTTAAATCGCACGAAACCCAATTATCGTCGTCTAGCTCGTCTTCAACATCGTCAGCGACTGATGCTGCGTTATTAACATCATCGATATTAATTGCTACTAAGTTTACGAGTCCCCGATAATTATTCGTACCATCAACTAAATCGTGTGCGGTATCAAGATTGGTAAATAAACACGCACCTTGCGAAGGGATATTATAGTCTTCTGGAGTTTCAGGGTCGAAATCTCGCGCCTCACCTAGATCTCTAATGATTGCGATAACATCGAGGGTTAGCCATGTCCCTGTGTTTTCAGATGCGTAACCTAACTCTTCTCCTTCTCGGGGAAGAACCCAAATAGTGTCGCCGGCTTCAAAGTCGTTCCCTAACTTAATTTTTAAAGATTCCGTAATGATTACCTCGTCATTTTCAGCATCGTCAAGTAATTCTTCAATAGTATCGTCAGTGTCTTCGGGATCTAATATTGTGGGATTACCACCTATGTCTCTTTCATCGCTATCGCCTGGGTCTATTCCGTAAACGCTTGTGCGCGTGCTATTATCGAGCTGATTACCGTCAGGAGACGACGCTACGTATACATTAAACCCTGATATTCTATATGAAACATCAACGACATGATCCAAGTCCTCTATATCGTCTTCGATTGTATCTGGATCAAACCATCCGTCGTCAGTCGCTTTGTTTCTCACTAAGATATCAGCAGTTCCCATTCTACGATCGATATCCTCAATAAACATGACTTTGAAGGAATCTCGAGCAATTAAAATGCCGCCGAACAAGGCTACGCCGATAACCAAGGTGATGGTCGTCATGATATAGCGAGCTTTACGCCTTTTCATGTTTCTGAACGCTATCCTTAGAATTACTCCCATTTTAACACCTCAGTTTACGCTTGTTTTTGCTGACTCGTAAGAGTTTTCGTTTTTTGTTCAATAGTTTCATTTTTTTTTTCTCTTTTGAGTTTTGATAGCATGCTATCAATTTTTTCAATATTTTTCGTGATAAGATTAAGTCTTGTCTGGTAAATAGCTTTGAAGAGTTCTAGCTCATCTATTTGCTCTTCTAGAGGTAATTTAGCCATTGATTCCTTTTTATCGTTCCCAGCAAGATTAAAGAATGGAAAATAAATAAGATCTTCAATCGTTTTAACAAAAGATTCGTCAGTTGCGTCTACCATTTCTAATGTTGATAGCAGAATTGATTTAATCGACTCAAACATCGCAGACTGCTCTTGAAGGAGCATCTTTAAAGTTTGTTTCCCTTTTTCCGTGATTTGATAAATCTTTTTTGCTCGTCCTGACTCTATTACTTCTTCTTTAAATGCTACGAGCTCCTTGTTCTGAAGGGAACCGAGAAGCATGTATATGGTGGATGAGGTAGGATTCCAGACGCCTTTTGTAAACTCTTTTATATCGTTTTTAATTTGATATCCATGAGACGGTTCTTTTTCTAAGATCATTAAGATGAGACCGCTCATGTAGCCCTTTTTCATTGTGTTAGTGAAAGTCTCAACGATCTCTTCAATTTTCTTATCGTCGTTTTCTACCGTCATTTTAAGACTTAACTTTTTAAATTTTTGGTTAAATTTTGTTAGAATCTTTTCGAAACCATATAAAAGAATTGGAGACCAATTTTTAGAACTCCTTTTCTCTATGCATGATTTTTTGAAAAGCATATTTCTGTTATTAAAAAGTGTTGAAATTCCTAATAACAGTATATTTTAAACTTAAGAATTAAGTTTCATTTATAAACTATTCCACTAGCTGATATATGTCAATTAATGACATATCAGAAAAAGGAAAAGTGTAATATTTTTATCTTGATAGATTAAGCGTATAATTGAATAAAAACTAATCTAATATCAAATATTAGTTTACAGTTTTTAGATTGATTAAATGAATATATATGCGAAATATATAATAAAAACATCCCCGTTAGTATAAAGAAAAATATGAAATAAAGAGTCATCCCCTAACCCCATTTTAATTCATCTCGGAAGAAATATAAAAATTCCTTATAGCGTATATATATTACCTTGTCAAGTTCAGCATTCCTTCAGAAACGCAAATTTAAAGAAATAAACCAAATCAAATCATTATTTTAGAAGATTTTATGATGAGTTCTAGTAGTCTTTCCTGTCCTAATTGATGTTTTCAAATAGTTTAAATTAGGTTCTACGCTATTTCCATCATATTAAAATTATTTAACTTTCAAGAAAGCAAATAGGTGCTGAAATTAACTCTAAAAATCTCTTTCGTAGGAGCAGGATCGTTAGTCTTCGGCGAAAACGTGTTATCTGATATATTAAGCCACCCATCCCTGAGAAAAGACACGTTAATTTGTCTTGAAGATATAGACAACGCACGATTAGATCTCATATACCGTTATATGAATAAAATTAAGGAGACGTATCCGAAAAAGTTTGATGGTGTCGAATTTGAAAAGACAACCGACCAAAATCACGCGATCGAAGATTCTAAATATATCATCTGTGCGATC
>WJKD01000759.1 GCA_014729315.1 Promethearchaeota archaeon
GTATAAAGGATCTCTGCTGCCCGCGACATTCCAATCTGGCGAGGGAGATGATAACTACTGGACAAATCTGCTCCTGAAAATCCGATATTAATAAACGAATTTGCCATTTTCGCGTTTTCTCCCGCCAGCCTTATATCTGCAGCTAAAGCAAAAGTAAATCCTGCTCCAGTTGCTGCGCCTTGGACAAGTGCGATGATAGGCTGTCCAATCTTTCTCATCTTCGCCATAAGATCGCTTGTCCTCCATTGTCCATACATCTTTGCCTTGATCAGATCCTTTTCGGGGACATCTAAAAAGTAGAACTTCTTTTTCAAGTCTTCTGGTTTTCTTTTCGACTGCATCACCATCGATTCTTTTAAATCAAGTCCCGCACAGAAAGCTCGACCCGCCGCTTTTAAGATCACGACTCTACAATCTAGATTTACGGTGAGATCATCAAAAAGATCGTGCAAATCTTGAATCATTTGAAAATTCATAGCATTTAGCTTATCGGGTCGATTAAGCGTGAGTAACCCTATTCCATTTTCTTTAAGTTCAAATTGTATGGTCTCGAAATTATATTCCAATATTTTACACCTTTAATTGATTTTTGGATGTTATTCTATTTTATTATTAATTCAACTTATCTCTTTTTATCCTTAATCCTTATTTTATTCAATAATTATTTTAGAGGATACTTTGGTTTCCTTTTTTCGAAGAAAGAACTCATTCCCTCTATTATATCTTTTGAGCTGGTACAGAGTATTTGGGCTCTGTTTTCCAATTGCATTAGTGTGTCAAGACTCGGAGCGTCCATAGATAAGTTTATCGCTTGTTTAGTCATCTTCAATCCAAACGGACTTATTGCTAAAAATTCCTTTGCAAGTGCAATTCCCGCATTAAATAAGTCGAATTCATCTCCCCTAACAATTTTTGAAACTAGCCCTATTATATTTGCTTCCTCAGCCTCGATAAATCTGCCAGTATAGAGGATTTCCGTAGCACGAGACATTCCAATTAATCGAGGTAAAAAATAACTTGTGCCTACATCAGAACCAGATAGTCCGAGTTTGATGAAGGCGTTGTTAAATTTCGCGTCTTCTCCTGCAACTCTTACATCAGAAGCTAAAGCCAACGCAAATCCACCTCCCGTTGCTGGTCCGTCAATCAAAGATATGATGGGCTGAGGAATTCTTCGCATTTTAATAATTATATCACTGAGACGCCATTGGAAATATATTTTATTCTTTAACACTTCGGGAATGTCTAAATAGTAGAATTTTTTATATTCTTTAGGTTTTTTTTTCGTATTTAAGACAGCCATTTCTTTCAAATCTAAGCCGGCGCAGAAAGCGCGTCCATTACCCTTTAAAATTACGACTCGGCACTTTAAATCAATAGTGAGTTGATCTAACATTTCGTGTAAATCTTCGAACATCTGAAATGACATCGCGTTTAGCTGTTGAGGACGATTAAGCGTGAGGATTCCAATTCCGTTCTTTTGATTTCGAAATTGAATAGTATCGAAGTCTAGGGACATCTTATTCTATCTCATTGCAAATTTTGTTATTATTGTATGATATTAACTATAAAGAATATATATCCTTATTTAGTGAGAAATGGAGAAGTACGATTTTTGATACGGGATTTAAATAATAAAAAAAAAAGAAAAATACACTTTTAGACCAATTTGGAGGATTTATAGATGAGTATCGAATAACATACCAAAATCGAGATCCGACCTATTTTCTGACCTATAGTTAATAAAGATCTTACTCCTAAAGTTAAGGAAGTCAGAGCCATCATCAAGAATACAAAAAAGATGAGGCAGAATATGCTAAGTAAATAAGTATAGTAATTTTCGAAGTGATCGTTCATATATAAAGCCGTTGTGTATGCAACGCTCATGAAAAGTATGGCAACATATGCCATTATAGCAAAAAACATGTGTGGAGCATAAAGAATATCAGCAGGAGTAAGTACTACGCCAATGAATCCTACAGAGGAAACAATACCTAAAAATCCTCCTAACTTCGTGAGTCTTTTCCCATATGTAGTGTTTTCAAAAAGGTATGGAAAAGCTAGATAAAAAGGAATCATCGCAATAGCGATTGTAAGGTACGCAATCGAAAATAAAATCATTGAGATAAGATTAGCCCTACCGCTATATGCTGTCACCCTCCCTAGATCGCTAAGGGTATTAAACCAGAATGTATAACCCCGTAAGTTTGGATTATCTTTGGTACCTCCGGCGAAGAAAAACATTCCAACACCGATGCAAGTTATGTAGGTTAGTATCCCAAGAAGCGCAATTAAATAAGAATTTTTCGTATTGAATTTAAGACTCATAAATAAAATTTAATTTAAGCTAATATAAGACTTTAGTTAATTCGAGATTTTAAAAAGTCGAAAAAAAATTTTAATTTTATATTGCAGAAAAAATCGATATAGGAGAAAAACGCGTGTAATAATCTAAAAATTTTTTATCTTCAGTCTTCTTAGGCGTCTCCTTCCGCTCGACCTTTACTGGTTGCTCTAACTTTTCCTCGTGTTTTACCTCGAAATCAATAATATTTTCTTTAGCTTCTGTCATTTAACAATTCACCTTAATTTTTTTAGTAAATTCTTTATCTAATATAATGGAACAGTGTAAAAAGCATGTTCACTAATATATTTTTCAACTTTGTCTTCTCTATCTTTAATTTCTCTTTTTTCTTCATTTTTGTTTCTTTTATGTTCTTTTCTTTCTGACATTTTAATATTCACCTCAATCTAAATTCATAGACTTAGACTACATATATTCATTTATTAAGATTTCAAAATTTGATTATAAAATGAATTACTTAAATATTCAGCTAAATATTCTTAAAATCTCTTCA
>WJKD01000760.1 GCA_014729315.1 Promethearchaeota archaeon
GCTGTGGACCCGTTATTGAAGCGCTTGGCTATTTCTTCCTTAATTACTTTTCTTGCTTTAAGGTCTCCTGCCTTCATGAGAGCTTTTAAAAAAGGAAATGCAAGATTCCGATGAAGTAGTCTCGAATCGTAATCATTTTCAGCCCATGCTTGGAGATTTGAGCAGTGTGCCCAGAATTCGGTTTCATGATCAATATTGATTTTATAATACTCCTTGCTCCGATCTGTGGACTCCATTTCGTCGATGGATCGGATTCTATCGTATGTAAATAATTTTTCTTTGTCTAGGTGAAAAACAAGATATCTACACTGTTTGAAAGGTTTTCCGGTGATATAAATATTTGTGCATTTATTCGTTAAAATAAGGTCAATATGTTTGTTAATAGTAAATTTTTTAATCATTTTTCTTATAATTGATTGATAAAGTTAATACTAACTCCTTAAAAATAAATAATTTTGGATTATAAAATTAAAGGGAGAAATGATTTTTTAAACTAATATTTTTAAAAGTTTTAAGGTTTAAAGCATTTTAAAACATCAATGAGGTTTTAGTTAGCTAAAAATATGGATCTAATGGTAGGTATGGAACTTCTCTATTCATCCTTACAAACTTAGTTAATTCTTCAAGCGTAGATTCAGGCTCGTAATACCATGCACCTTCTTTATTAAATGTTATACATCTAACCTCTCTTAGATTAAACATTTGTTTCAATATTAGAGCATATGCTAAAACTTGAGGCATAGAATTTATGAAGCTTGTGTGAGGGGCTGTGCCGGATTCGTACTTCAAATCGGGTTTATAGTCAGCTGCGTAAACAACACCGTCTTTAACAATTAAGAGATCAAGATGACCGTATAGATCTTTCAGTATTAAAGGTACTTCACATGAAATAGCTTCTTCAACATTCTTTACGATCTTGGGTAAAACCACAGCATGGGCGGCAGACCCATGTCCGAGGATATCACTATTTTTGTAATGGACATTTTTGGCGTAATAGATTAATTGATTTATGAATGTGAGATCCTTTTTGTCCCTAGAGAGCTTATCTGTCCATTCCCCGTCTTTTCCGCGTAAAACCTCATAATTGCTGTAATCTCTGCTATACTCATCAACTATTATATTTTTTATTTCCTCCATTTTGGCGTTCGTTGCAATATAGGCTAACATACTATTGACGGAGGATACCCGTTCGATAGATGGACTTAAAGGAAAGTTTATTGAAGGGAGAATCTTTTGGGGGAGTTCTCCTTTATAATATAATGTCTCCGATAAATAAACCGCTAATTTGAAAATATTTTGCTTGAGTTCAGCTTCTAGTATGTCTTTAAAATCTGAATCGAGTAAGAATTCTGAAGTTTTAGTGCTTGAATAACTTTGTCGGGGAATTAATCCTGCTTCTTTACAAACAAAATGCCACTTAAGATTCAAATATTCGAGTCGATTATAAAAACCTTTAGGATTACTATATTCACTAGTCGCAAATTGATCATATCTTTTTAACCAAGTCTTTTGGGGGGCGATCACTCCATCGAATGTTTCACCGAAATTTTCCAAAGCCCATAAAAAACCCGAATCTTGTAAAATCACATCTCTCAGATAAATCGCAGCTGATTCTGTATCTCGTATAAAATTCCAATCATTCCTTCTAATTGTTATCTTTTCAAAAAATGGATAAAGTGAATTGAGCGTAGCTGAAATTGATTGAAGGCGAGCGTAAGCCCTCCCTATGGTGATACTAGAGGCTTTCATATCCATCTCAGCGAGTACTTTAAGAGTAAGCTGAACTTTTCCTGAAGCTACATCTTTCTTGATATCGTTAATAAATTTGATCAGTCTTTTTATATCGGAAAGATGTTGTATAGTTTTTTGTCTATCGCCTTTAAAACCGTCAAGGTACTTTTCAATGAATTTTACTTCAAATGCTTTTTTCGAGGCATAGAGCCCTTTTTTTATGTCAGAATGTATTGAAATAATAATCCTCTCAAAATTATATGATAAAGTATCACTTGTAAACTGAGCTTCCACGAAAGATAATTCGCTAAGAGTATTAATTATATTTTCAAGAGTTCGAACTGAATAACGACCTAAAACCTTCCCATACTTGAAGTACATTATCTCTAGCAACGCGTCTTTTATTGTTGTTATTCCCAAATCATATTTTTCACTATATGAATTCCAACTATTAAGAATATCAGCATCTTTTAGGAGGTCAAAAGGATTTTCTGGAAGTTGGCTAATTATATTTCTCTGAAATTTGACTACATTTTTAAAAGAATTCGGGTACTTCCCTTTAGACTTACTTAGTGAATATAATTTTTTTAAAATTTTTTGAGCTTTATCATTTCCATATCTATTATGGATACTTTTTTTAAAATAACCGCTTATAGTTGATGAGCCTATATTCCATTGTTTGGCAAAGTAACTCGTAGATTTAACTTTAACTTGATTGTACTTTAAATGTGTTAACTCTCTAGAATGAGAAATTTTGTCAAATATTCTTTTATAAAAGACTTCAAGACATTTTTTTGCTCTATCATAGTAAGCCTTAGTGTGGCGAGTTCCACCTTCAATATGTGGAAGAATTACCAATTTGTCGTTTGGGTTAAGAAGGTATGCGGGATCGACCGTTCTTCCATTAACTAATAATCCGATTCTGGATGGTAAAAGGTCAAGTTCTTTCATGAGAGCCTCGACAGTTTTAGGTTTTTCAACTGCGAACTTTCCGCAGATACCGCAGAGATTGAGCTGAGCAGATATCCCGCAAAGGAAATTTTAAACGTCTACAGAATTCAACGAAAGACCGAAAATTACGATTACACGCACGACGAGGTTACGAAAATCGATCCTGCCTATTACCGAATAGGCGGCAACAAAAAAACGGTAATATGCGACTTCGCAGGGTTCCAATGGGGTCCCAAATCGCAAGCAAACAAGGACGCGTATTACGAGGTCAGATATTATTACACTAAAACAATTGCCGAAGATAAAGGCTACGTGTCGGCGAGATACGACCAACAGACCGCCGAACACGAAGCGCCCGTCGGAGCGTCCAATACTCTCCTAAAGTCCAAAGA
>WJKD01000761.1 GCA_014729315.1 Promethearchaeota archaeon
CTCGAGCCATAATCGCGTCTGAATATAATGCCATACATTTAATCTCGTCGGCGAGTGAGCCCAAGCGGATATTGGTTGTCCTCCAATCAATATAAATTGCATTTCCACCAAGTTGATGCATTCCGCTTTCGAAGGAGATACGTGTTCTTGTTGAGGTTTTTTGGAATAATAAAATTATAATTTTTCCAAATAACTTGCGGGTATATTTTTCGGGATTTTTTTTAATGGTATTAGCAAATTCAATTAAATCTAAAACTTCTGCTTCGGTGAGATCTTTAAGAGTTAATAGATTTTTCATTACATTTTACAAAAAAATATCGTTTAATATTGATGTATTTTATAACTATAAATAAATTGAGATATTATATTAGATCTATCAAACTAAGGAAATTCAATAGAAGTTCCTTTTCATTTTGAATAGATTTTAAAACATTATCTAAAAAATAAAAATTTTGAGGTTTACATAAAAGAATGATCAAAACTCGTATAACTGAAATGCTGGACATTAAATATCCGATAATTTCTGCTCCAATGGGTCCTTTCTATACAACAGAGCTTACTGTTGCAGTTTCTGAAGCCGGTGGTCTGGGTGTTCTTAGCCATACTAATTTAATGGGAAAGAATTCTATTAAAGTCATGAAGAAAAATCTAGAATATGTCATCGAACATACAGACAAACCCTTCGGTTTCAATATAAGAACCGCCCGTATGCAACCAGATGCGATGATTTTAGTGAGAAATATCGCAAAATGGATAAGTAAAAAACCAAAACTTCGAGACCAATGTATTTATGGCGTCACCAGCGCAGGCACGCCGAGAAAAGCTGCTCAACATTGGAAAAAAAAAGCACCATCAATAAAGCATTTTCATGTAGCTCCAGCGTTATGGTTGGCAAGAAAAGTTGTAAATTCCGGGTGTGATGGTCTTGTAATGACGGGTACCGAAGGCGGGGGTCATCAAAGCTACGAGGGAATTACAACCACAATTTTAATTCAACAAGCAGCAAAAGAACTTCCCGATATACCGTTAGTTGCGTGTGGAGGTTTTGCGACTCCAGAAGGAATAGCAATGGCTTTAGCTGGTGGAGCAGACGCAGTTGCTATGGGGACGCGCTTTATTGCGACGAACCAAAGTGAATTCCACGATAATTATAAAACACTAATACTTCCTGCTACAGCAAAAGAAACAGTTCTAACTACTGGCGCTTTTGGTCCAATAAGATTGTTGAAAAATAAATATAGCATTGAACATGGAAAGGTGTTAGCGAAAGAAGATAAAATCGCTCAAGAGGCGGGATTTAATTTAGAGGAACTCGAAGAACAAATGGAAAAATACGAATTAGTTTATAGAGGGGATGTTGAAAATGGTGCCGTACTAGTGGGACAAACAATTGGTCTAATTGATCAATTGATGGATGTAGACGATTTAATAACAACCTTTACATACAAAGCAGAAGAAATCTTAAAAAAAACTGTATCCAAAATATCGTAAGAATGAAAACGAAAGATGATAATAATTCAAATCAAGTAAACAGAAGTTTCTCTTGGTTTGAAACGAATAAGTCCTTCTTATCATTTTCCTTATTTTTTAAATAAGATTGTTGAAAAAAACCCAGTGAGATTCCATAAATTTTTACTCTTTTCCATGATTATCGCCTAAATTAAAGAACTACTCCGAATTAAGATATCTCAACTTCTTTTTCCCATCTTTTTGCAACAAAAAAGAGTATAACTAAGGAGATAATATAAATGACTAAGAAAATAAACCAAGCCGTTGCTTCGATTGAATTATTTGAAAGAAGAGCAACAATAACTCTATATATAAAAAAAATAGTTAAGAGCCATAATAGTTGCATTCTTTGCTGAAGTTTGTTCATTTATTTGGTTGAAAACATTTTTGTGAATAACTAATATTAATATAAGTTAAAGTTAAAATAATAATTAAACCATCATATATGAAATTAGTAATAAGAAAAAAATAGAATTATATAGTTTAATAATAAGATGCCGAACAATCCTCCCAACTGCTTTATTTGTGGAAAAAGCTTTGCAGAATCCCTAGATAGGCTTCATTATTGCATTTGTGACATCTCGATCTGTGAGAAATGCATAAACTCGGTGAAAAATAGCGATAACACATGGATCTGTCCAAAATGCAACGCTGAGAATGATCTTGAGAAAAGTAGACTATTTCGAATTACTTAATTTCTATTAGTATTTTTATGATTTCCAAAAATCCTCTATATTTTATAAACCTATGATGAAATTTTTTAAAATGACCATTAAGGAATGAAAAGATCAGAGGAAGTCTGAGGTTTATAACTTATCTTCAAAAAAAATGTTGATATTTATTACTTAATTGAAC
>WJKD01000762.1 GCA_014729315.1 Promethearchaeota archaeon
CATTCATGGTATCGGTTAATTCTTTTAGACGGAATCCGGTCGTTGGCCGCCTCTAAATTTTCCTAGCCCGTATTAACTTAAATAGGCGTTCAGATTTGTTTAGAAATAAAATTAATAGTAGTAATTGACGAAATTTTTCTTGACAAATTATCATATTTTACTTACATTTATTTTGCTGCCAATACAAAAATACATTCTATTATATTCATTTATATTTCTGTGTAATGTTCAAATTTTAAGAAAAAGCGGTTTGAGGAACATCAGAAAAATTACGAGAAGTAGTCATTAAAAATAATAATTTTTATCGGCGTTGTGAGATATCTTTTAGTTGATGTTTATGTTATCATGCTACTATCTGTGAAAATTATTGAGATCATATTTATTATTTAAGGATATGAAAAATAAGAAATTAGTTTTTAATGAACAACTAGATATTCTAAAAAAAGATGCTTCTCTGTGGAATAAGTTTAAAAACAAAAATATTAATATTAGTGAAGCAAATCTGTCTAATTTGGACTTAAAATATCGGGACTTAAAGTGTACTAAAATAACTCATTCTAAATTTAATTATACTCTTTTTCAAGGAGCTAATTTGACCGGTGCGGATTTAAGTGGCAGTGATTTTATAGAAGCAGACTTTTTTGGAGCGCAATTAATAGGTGCTAATTTAAGCAACACAAACTTGAATAAAGCTAACTTTCATGATGCAGATTTGACGGATGCCATACTAACTAACTCCAATTTAACAGAAACAACATTTTCAAATACTAATTTGACGAATACTAAATTTAAAGAATGCATACTTATAAAAACAAAATTCATCGAGTGTTCTCTTTATAAGACTGATTTCAATAAAGCTAAATTAAGTTTAGCCTTATTTAGTGGCATCGATTTAAAACATGTACTAAATATAGAAAATTGTGAGCATCGTTCGCATAGTAGCTTAGATTACTACACTTTATTAAAATCTGGAGAATTACCTTTAGCATTTTTGCGGGGTTGTGGATTACCAGATATATTGATAGAATATTTGCCTTCTCTATTACAAGCACCAATTCAATTTCATTCTTGCTTCATAAGCTATTCAAATAAAGATAAAGAATTCGCAGAAAGGTTATATTCAGATTTACAGAATGAAGGTGTACGATGTTGGTTCGCTCCTAAAGATATGAAAATAGGAGACAAAATAAGAAACACCATAGATCAGTCTATTCACATTCATGATAAATTACTTGTAATCCTTTCAAAAAATTCTATTAATAGTGATTGGGTTGAAAAGGAAGTAGAAACAGCCTATGAAAAGGAGAGAAAGTCAATTGGTGAGAAAACTGTGCTTTTTCCAATAATGTTAGATAATTCTATTTTAAATACGAGGCATGCCTGGGCAGCTGACATTAGAAGGACTAGAAATATTGGTGATTTTAAAAAATGGAAAAATTATGATGAATATCAGAAAAAATTTAAAATTCTATTAAGAGATTTATTATCGGCCTAAAAATTCAATAACAGTTATAGAACGGCTATTTACATAAACAGGACTTTTCGTTCCTGCTCTTCACACCATCCTGCGTGCGGCACTTCACAGGGCGGTTCACCAGGTTCATCCGTCTTAAAAATTGGCGGATGAAAAGCAGTGCAGAGTTCACGAAAGGAAAAAAGACCCTGTTCTTTCGTTGCGTTCTGGCTTGGAATTTTTGGAGTTTAACTGTCAGGATGTCACATAAGGATTGCCTTTTGAAATGCATTAACCGTATAACGGATTGAAAACGACCCGGTCGTTGGAAAGTCCGCTGGATTTTTTGTAGCGGTTTGGCGGAAAACTTTTACGTGTTTTTCTGAGGAGTTGGGAATTTGCTCTTTAGCTACCCGGATCAAATAATTACAATTAAATCTTGAAATTTCATGGAGAATAGATGTGAGAAATATTCAAATTTTCTTATTTATTACATTTTTCTTCTGTTGCTGTAATAATGCTTCAAAAGAATCTAAGCAGAAAAGTGACCTTGTTTCAATTAATAAAATGTATGAACGGTATTATGATGCAGTAATGAGTAGTGATCCTTCTGAATTTGCTAATACCTTTGCGATTCAAGGAGTATTGATCCCTCATAGTAATATACTGATAAAAGGTCATAATTCGATTTTAAAATGGGCACAAAAATTTCTTGATAATTATTCTTTTGAGGGAGCGCCCTCGACCATAGATGTTAAAATTGATGGAGTCACGGCACATAAATACTGGAAGCGATTATGTATCTATACTTCGAAGTCTAAAAACAATGTAACCAAATATAATCAAGAATTTCTCGATATTTTACATAAGGAGAATGACGGAACTTGGAAAATTGCATATCAATTGTGGCTGAAAAATGATTCATGTTACAAAGGTTCAACCAAAACACAATTATCTCAACGATATAAATTAATAATTTTATTTCAGTTGTTACTAATATGTGTAATTTTGATAACTCTGATCATAAATATTAAGAAAAGAAAAAATGAATATACGAAATTAGATAGAGAATATAGACAGCTCCTTCTTTCCAAAGCTGCAGATGAAAATAGAATCAAAGTTTTTGCAAAAAGAATTGAAACGCTTGAAAGAGAAATTAGGCACAGAAGAAGGGAGACCAATTGAGTAAGAATAATAATTTGTCTAGAAGTCTATTTGATATTTCTAGAGATTATGCAATTGGTATAGATTTCGGAACAACCAAATCAGCAATTGCCTTTGAAGAAGTTCGTGCTTCTCAAGGTGGAAGGCATATGCCTAGAGGAATCTCCTTAAATAGAACTGGGGCAGAATTTATGCCTAGCATTGTGTATATCCGTGAAAATGGTGATCCAATAATTGGAGAAGATGCATTATCTTTTAGATTTAAAAGAAATTATATACCTGCAAATCTATTTTCTAGTTTCAAACTTGATCTTGGCAAAAGTGTTTTGCCTGTAAAATATGATAATTTGAAAATTCAACCTGTCCAGCTAGCTTATCTTATTTTGAAGGAGCTTAAACATAGAGCAGAAAATATAGAATTAACACAAGGCGAAGGGATAAAATATGCTACCATAACCATACCTTCTAATTGGTCCCAGGAAAGAAAGGCTGATACAAAAAAAGCTGCAATGGCCGCAGGATTTTCAGAACCAATTAATTTTATTAGAGAACCTCATGCTGCTCTTCTTAATATTGATCCTGATAGGATAACTGGATTACATGATAGAAAAAGAAATTACATGATAGTTGATTATGGTGGAGGTACCTGCGATGTTGCAGTCTGTAAACTGAAACCTGGGACGCTTCTTTCTCAGGATCCAGATATTGTTGAAGTGACACAACAAAATTGCGGTGGTCTCCAGATTGACATTGCCTTTGCTCATTATATCATAAACCGTGCGACATCTTTATTAAATATAGGAACTAGTACACTTCAAAAAAACATCGATTCAATAATTTTAGAAGCTGAACAGGAAAAAATTGATTTTGTTGAATGGCTTAATGGATTGACAGGTACAGATAATGTTATTAAAATTAGTAATTTTTTTGATGGCAAACCTTTAGAATTTGAATTATCAGAAGAAGAATTTACTGAAATAGTAAAACCACAAATTGAAATTATAAAAAAACCGATTGAACAGGTTCTGAAAAAAGCAATGATTGATAAAAATGAAATTAATTATGTTTTTATAGTAGGCGGTTCAAGTTTATTGCCTGTAACAAAAGAGGTTGTGGCTGAAATATTTCCCAGTAATATAATTGAACGAGTACCAAAACCAAGACATCAAGTAGTATACGGAGCTGCTATTTGGCAATCTCTATTCCTTAGGGGAAAACTTTTAGACAAGCATATGCCTAAGCAATATAACGCACTAAGTCTAGTTGTTGAACGACGAAAAAATATTAGAAAAAAAATTCGCAATCTTTTCATTAGGGATAGAGCTTCAAATAATTTCTCAACAAAGACCTTAGTAGAAAAAGATTCTCCATTAAGAGAAGCGATGCAGAAAAAAGTTATAACAGTTAAAACTCCTCATGATAATATGACAAGCATTGATATCATTATTATGGAAGGTGAATTTGAAGGTGAATTTAATGACTTAGATAAAATTGAAAATGAAAATTATGCAAAAAGAAAATTGGAATTCGGCAAACCAGTACCGAAAAATTCCAAAATTGAAATCGAATATTTTATTGATAAGCAAGATATGTTGATTTTAAACGCGCGTTTAACCGATTTTGGTCAACCAATCACAATCGTAGGTAGAGCTTCTATAACTACGGACGAAATCGAAAAAATAAAAAATAGATTTAAAAATTGAAAGGAGAGAACGAATGATTAGTGTGAATCCACCCGCTGAAAGGGGATTAAGCGACTTTTTTCGAGATAATTTCAAAAAAATATTTCAAATATTTTTTACTCTAATTTTTATTATTGCATTATCATTTTACTTATGGTATGAACTTTACAAAGATCAACAAGATAAAACTTTTTCGATTTCAATAGATAAAATTGCTACTTTATTTGTTATTCACAAAGCTGAAATTCAACCTGGAACAGAATCAGACTTTTTACTCAAATTAACTAGACATACACCGAAAGCAGATTCATCGAATTTTATAGTGAATTTTGATGAAATGACACCTAATTATGTAGTATTTATTGATTCAAGTTATTTACAATTTCATAAAAACTTTGATAATAAAAATGAATTAAATAAAAAGAGTCTTCAACTCAAAACATCCAATATTTCCTCAAAAATTGATTCGTTACATTTTTTAGTCAATTTTTCAATGGATACTTTAAAGGTTGAGAAAATATTATCAATAAAAACAGTAGATCGTTTAAAGAGATTATGGGCTAAAGGAGGCATATTAATTGGCATTGTTGGCTGGGCAATGTTTACTTTTTTAAAATTAATTTTCAAAAGATTATTTAATATTCAATAAGATCAAGACTTATATTTTCTTGTTAATATATTGAATTTTTATGGTATTTTTTGCCCAATCAGTTAAGTGTATATTTTTCACTTGCTCTCCCCACACTACGCCGGAAATGCGAGCTATGAGTGCCCTCTCGGGCATTAGCATTTGGTTGTTTGCTCATAGGCGCACTTTCAGTAGCAGGTTCAGTCGCCTAAAAAATTGGCGGATGAAAAGCAATCCAGAGTTCACGAATGGAAACAAAACCCTGTTTTTCCGTTGCGCCTTGGCTTGAAATATTTAGAAATATACTGCCGGACAGTCCCATAATGACTGTCTTTAAAAATGTTTGAGCCTTATGACGGGAAATTTTCATGTACGACTCTGAGGGAGAATCGGGGCGAGAGCCTTGTGCCCTACCCGATCAACAATAAATTAAGAGGTAAATATGAAAGAAAACAAAATGTTAAAAGAAAGGTTCAAAGAGAGCTATGAGACAAATGTTTTTGTAATGATGCGCTATCGGGATGATGAAAAGTATATATTAATTGAAACCTCAATAAGAACAGCTCTTTCAAAATACGGACTTAAATCAAGATTAGCTAAGGATAGAGCCTATTTTGATAATCTTTGGGATAATATTATATTCTATATGAAAAATTCAAAATATGGACTCGCAGTCTTTGAAGAAATAGATGACAGGGATTTTAATCCCAATATATCAATGGAACTTGGGTATTTGTATGCACTCGACTGTAGATGTTTATTGCTTAAAGATAAAAGGATGCCACGATTACCCACTGATATATGTGGTAAAATCTATAAAGACTTTGATACTTATGACATAGAAAAATCAATAGAGAATAGAATTACCGAATGGTGTGAAAATGATCTTGGGCTTTTGCCTGTAACTCAAAATAAAAATATTAATAAGGAAGATATTCATCTGATTTATGACACAGAATCTGAAGGAATCCCATTGAATTCCTGGACTGTTTATTCAACTGTGGGTGGTTTTGATGATCGTATAATGGTTGATAAAAAATCTGAAAATGATTCTCCTTATTTCAGTTTGAACGCATTTTCTACAGAATTTATTGGTGTAAATAAAAGTGTTCGCATTCTTCATGGTTATGTTGAGTTTGAGTATAAAATAATTTCAGGTGATCCTTCAGCACTAAATCTATATGTTTGTATGATTCCTATGCAGGAGACAGGGATAGGTAGAGTTGGTCTTATTGAAGTTGGAACAAGCGTACAAGACGATCCGAGAAATGGAAAGTCTCCTTATCGCAAAAGATATTTTTTCCCAGCGGAGCATTATGCTGATAATAAGTGGCATAAGGCTGATTTTATTTTTGATTTTAGAAAGACTCCGACAGCCTTTTATAGTATATTAGCGCCAAGAATAAATGAAGGTTGTGATAAGGTCGCTCCTGGTCATTTTTTAATAAGTGGTATTAAAATATGCAATTTAGAAAATGCTTGATTTTAAAATTTATAAAACTACATAATCGGATAGCCGATTTTTATCCCATAGTTCTTACAATACCCCTTGTACAATCCGCAAGAAGCGTTTGATTAGTTCACGAACGAATTCCGCTCCGCCTTTGCCCTTAATTCCCCCACCCTCACCTCAACACCACCATCCTCACAGCCCTAATATAATCCACACTCTTCAATTTGCAGATATATACTCCTGAACTCACCGGATGTCCCTGATCATTTTTGCCATTCCAGGATGTTGTATGCATGCCGCTGTTCTGGTATTCATCGATCAGGGTCCGGATTTCTTCGCCGCGGATGTTGTAGATTTTCAGGCTCACATTTCCCGCTCCGGATAAATGATATGTTATTTTTGTGCCGGCATTGAACGGGTTGGGGTAGTTTTGATATAAGTGAAATGTCAATGGTTTTTCCGGCGGATTGTTTTTCACTGCGGTCACTGGCTGCCACTGGGCGAGGTTTGCGACATGCTGAAAAATCTCCGGTTTGCCCAATATGTGATAGAGCGATTGCGCCCATGAAAAAGTCGACGGCATTTCATCGACGATGACAAGTTCTGCCGGGAACAGCATTCCTGCAACCTGCGACAGGTCTGTGAAGCGCAGGACGTTCAGCATTTCCAGTCCGGCGCCGATGCTGTCGTCCGGAGCATCCTGAGTCGCAGGCGGTGATTTAAGCAGGGTTACCGGCACATTGCCGTCCATGAACGCGGCGTACAGCGCGACCGCAGTCATTTCATCCGTCGCAGCGATTCCGAGGCGATCCGGATCGATGCCATCCATATTTCTGAGGATTTGCAGACACCGGAGCACATCGTAAACGCGGGTGGAAGCAAGCGTGCGCCCGGTCCATGCCAGCGAGCGGCGAATGTACCATTCGAGATAGGAGCTCCATTCCGTATCGCCAACGCCGCGGACGTCCAGATAGGCGATGTTCCAGCGGGGATGTAATCCAGCCATGAGTTCTTCGGCAACGTTTTTATCCTGATACGCATTCCGCACGACCAGCATCATCGGACTGTTCTGCTCCACGGGATTTCGCCAGCGAATATCGACTTTCAGAATCCACTCTTGTTCTGATGTGAACGTGAAAACAGTCGTATCCGGTAAATTTCCATCAGCCGAATGCAACACGAGCGCCGTGTCCGCGTCCGGGGTATCAGCGGGAAATGCACGGAACGTTTTTTCAGTCAACTGTCGTTTTAAAGCACTTCGATGCGCTTCCAACGTGCCGATGTTCTGGACGTGCGGTATGTCTGACTGTTTCACAAACGTATCCTGGATTTCCGTTGTGATATCATCTGCCGGCGGACCATCGACGAACACCCGCAGCTCTTCATCCGACAATTCAAATTCATCGATATCACCAATTTCTTCGGGAGTCATTTGCGTATTCATCAGATGCCGCACAAAAAACTGAAAAATGAGCGGTCGTGTTTCTTCGCTATAACCATGCCCGCCCGGTTTCTCGACAAAATAGAGGCTGTCTTCGGCGCCATAATATTCATAAATTTTATTGACATATTCATAGCATTGCCGCGCGGCGTCAATGTTATAGAGGCGG
>WJKD01000763.1 GCA_014729315.1 Promethearchaeota archaeon
TTATCCATGAAAAATCTCTTAATTAAGAGGTGATCTATCGATTCCGAATGGTTCGCATTATTGCTCTTTCTTTTATTCATTTAGCTCAATCAATTTTCTGATTTTACACTTTTAAACTAAAACAAGTTTACAATCGAAAGAATAATAATGCTTTTCAGCAGAATATTATTCTTTTTAGGATTAATTCTACTGGATCATGTTAAAAACACCTTTCTAAAAGAAAATAAGGCCTCATAGCATTGTTCCATTCCTCTTTTTTTCTTTCCTTTTTTTTTAAATTAGTGATAAGGTTCGAGAAACTTGATTAATTCATGCTTTTTTCCTTAATTGATAAGTGATTTTGTTTATCCCATAATTTTTTGTTTATAAATCATGATTTCAGAATATTTTAGAAAAACATTCTAATTAATTGTATTTTAGAGGAATTAATGTCATGAAACCGATATTCCTGAAATGTATAATTGACGATAGGGAGCGTAAGCTAATAGAAATCATTGATAAAAGAAACGAAACAGCTCATCTTAGGTTAGTAAATGATGATATCATCTTTCTCGTGGATTATAAATGTAAAAGACTTGATGTTGCTGATATTGTGGTTTCAAAAAGAATAGGCATTGAGAGAAAAGGTATCGGAGGAGAAGTCGAAGATGATAAAACTAGTCACGATTTTTCCGCTTCGATAAAAGATAATAGGCTTATTAGTCAGTTGCATCGACTTAAACAGGTGTATCCACTCCCCATTTTACTCTTAGAGGGATTCAAAGACAAGTATGTGTCCCAAAATGGTCTTCATTTAAACGCTGTTTATGGATATCTCTCTAAAATAGTCACACTCCCTATTCCAATTTTACCTACTAACGATATAGAAGAATCTGCTGTCGCAATTGAGAGATTAGCGTTTCGAGAACAAATCAAAAAGAAACATTCTCTCATCGCACGGAGTCGACCAAAAAATTTGACTCTCAAAGAAGAAAGAAGCTTCTTTCTGGAAGGAATGTTGAATACCGGACCAAAAATAGCTAGAATGTTAATTAATTATTATAAAACTCCAGCTAAAGTAATAAAAGCGCTTAAGGACACAAAAGTGATTTATACGAAAACAGGAAATGTAAAAGGTATTAAAGGACCGCTTAATAGATCAAATATTCGAGGAATCGGTCCGAAGTTTATTTTAAAAAACCAAAAATTGCTCTTTGGAAAGTCTTGATCGTCAAGATTTCAATTTTTACACGCAATTCTCGAGAAATTAACACGTCTTAATATCAATAGACTCTTTGTCTAATCTATCATCGTGACCAAAAGCTTTGTTCCAGATCTTCTGGATCCGATGAGCCCATTTGCTTAACAATTCATTCTTTTCTTCTAATTCAGCTTTTAGTTTTTTAATTGTTTTAGAATTGAGGGGATCAGGGGGAAACTTTTGTTCGTAATACTTCACCATATTTACTATTTTTTGAAGAATTTTTAAGCGCTGGGTAAAAATATGTTCTTTTAACTTCCTTATCGCAATATCCCTGCATCCTTCGTTCTTTAAAGCGCCTATTTCTCTTTTAAGGAAATTTAGTCCAGCTTCTTCGAAAATAATTTCTTCCAAAGCGTTTTCAAGAAGCGATATGCGACAAATTTTATTTTTTTGACCATTATTTTTTATTGAAGGTGTTTTTTTTTGATCTGCGTAAGTTGCGTCAATCTCATTTATCTGAGTTTTTTCAATTTCCTTTTTAAGTCGACCTGATGCAGAGATTGATTTACTCTTGCGATTTATGTTATATTTAGGATCGAACCATCCATCCTTTTTTGGCATAAAATTCAATATTCTTGTTATATATAAATAAAAAATTGGTTTTCTGCTCTTGCTTAAAGCGATTAAATAACCAAAGAAAAAATTAGAAAATTTTATTCTAAAGAAAAAAAGGATATTGAGGAGAAATTCATTTTTTAGCTTCTCGCCCGTAATACCATTCTTGAAGATCATTGATAGAATAATGCTCTAAATCTTGTAGCAAATCGTTGTTTGCATCTTTTTCTATTTTTTTATACAATTCTTTACAAATATCTTGACTGTCTTCAGCTATATTCTCATTCCATTCTGGATCTTTCTTTAAATCAAAAAGTTTTTGGTATTTTTGATCGTTTGAGGTGATGAGAGCGTAATTGTCGTCTCTATACAATGTACATAAGCTAAATCCGCACGTAATGTAATCTCTTGAGTTTAATAATTTGTCATCATCGTCAACAAATATTGACAAATCAATACCATCAAAAATTTCTGGTTTTTCAAGATCTAAAAAACCAAAGATAGTTGGGAGGATATCGTGATTATACACATAAGATCTTTTTATTCTTTTGGGTCCTTTTATTCCACCGGGTGGTTTTATCATAAAGGGAATATCTACCAATTCGGGATACATATACATCGGTATCTTACCTGTTGCCTCGTGGTCTCCAATGCTATGACCGTGATCGCTAATAAGTATAATCAATGAATCGTCGTAGAAACCTTTATTTTTTAGATGCGCAATAAATTTACCAAACCATTCGTCGCACATAGAAACCTCTCCTGCGTAGCATGCCCTCATATATTTGAGTTCTGCATCATTAAGGTATTTGAGATTAAGATTATATACAGGTTGGATAAGTTTTCGTCCATCGTAATCCTTGTCAACGTAGAGGTCTAGATATTTTTGAGGAGGATCCCAAGGCTCGTGGGGATCAAATTCGTCTATCAAGGAGAACACATTATTAAACGCTTTCGTATCATCTACAAATTCCATCGCCTTCGTGAAAGTTTGTCCGGGGAAATAATCTTCTTCGCGCTTACGGTCTTGAACGTTGGATAAATAAGGATTTAACATAAATTTTTGATATTTCGCAGGAGCTCGACGCTTCGTTTCGCTCACATGCTTTTCGTCGATTATCTTTTCCATTTCCTCGTCAGATATCCCCATTTTCGCCCTATATTTGTCTACTTCGTGTCCTCTAATCCAATTCCATTGATCAAACCCTATGTGAAAATTCATGTTTGGCTTGAACTGATGATAAGTGCTTGTAATAAAAGAACTTACGTATCCTTGCTTACGCAAATATTCTGAAATATGGACGTGCTGAGGTGGGATAGGATCCCATCCGGGATCTTCGACAGGATCGTCAGTCCGGAGGAGGGGCTTTTGATGATTAAATGGGAATGTTCGAATTCCTGTATGAATTGCTCTCCGAACGGGAATTGTCGGTAACGATTCGGGATACGCTTTATCAAATACAAGCGAATCTTTCGCAAACTCATCAAAATTGGGAGTCCGTATCCAAGAATTTCCGTAGGTTTTTCCCGTGTGATCTTTTCTTAATGTGTCAAAGATAATAAGAAAAATTCTCATATTACGTAAAAATAAGTTAGATAAATAAAAGTTTTTGACATTATAGAATAAGTCGATAAAAAGGTAAAAATTACTCTTTCTTATTAATTGGTTTTTGGAAGATTTTATAATAACCTCCAAATGGCTAAGCAAAAATGAATATCTATTTTAATTTACGATTACACGCAGGACATCTCAGATATTCGTTCGTTATCATTTTAAAACAATGCGGGCAAAGCATAAATTTAATTTCCCCATTCACACTAACTTTTTTATTGGGCGTCGTTTCTATTTCCTCAACATCGAAATCTTCGGGTGTAGATGAGGCAATCGCAGTAGGATCTTCTACTTGAATCAAATTTGGACCATTTGTCGGTTCTAACTGTTCTAAAAAATCCTTGACTTCCACGACTTCCACATTTACATTTTTACCTAATAGTTTAGTGTATGTAATATTATCCACAAATTCTCTACTTAATTTAATAAGTTGGAAACAATGATAGCATCTAAACACATTTGGGATCCCAATAGATGATTTTTCCGCCCATTGAGCCCAGCAGACATTGTGAGCAATAGTGTTACAATTTGGACACTGAACAAGCTTTCTATCATCGTCGATAAAGCAAATTGAACAATTATGATTACCTTCAGCTGTAATTAGATCTTGAGCAAGATTTTCGTAAAACAAGCGATTCTCTTCGGGTATTATGAATTTATTTCCTTCAATCATCCTATTTGGATTAATTACTCGATTTTTTGCTATATCTTCTAAGGTATTGGAGAAATTTTTTAATTTTTTAACCTGATAGATCTCACCATGGCATATTTCGACTAATTTGCTAAGTTTGATAAACTCTTCTGAATCCATTACATCTATATGCACGATATCTATAAAAAAAGGCATATCTTTTACTTGATTTATAAGGTTTTCTAATACGGGAATGAATATCGGCGATACTTTTGAAGCTTTTGAATCCATTAGAATTATTAAACGAAAACATTTTTCCGATATTCTTTTAAATACATCGATGATGAATGATACGGCAACCATAATTCCTCCTGCTACATTTGCTTTCACAATTTCAGATTCTAAGCTTTTTAACACGATCAGAATGTGCTCTGGATTAAGCGTAAAATTCTCGAGATAATTCGGACCCATCTCTTGAAAAAAGATGATATTAAATCTACTACTTGGGTCAAGTTCCTTCTTACGAGAAAAGAAACTCTCCAGCGCCTGACATATCGGAGTTATTGTTCTATCTCCGGGACTCAGAGCGTAAAAAATAAGCGTATCCTCGGAACGGGTCTTCTTAATTTCCATTCTTAGACAACCTTGGTTTACTAATCATTTTGGAATTCTATTATATTATAACAATTATTGATGCATGTGCATATTAAATTTTAATCATTATTTTGATTTCTAAAAAAAATCGATAATTTTGAAGATCCTTCTTTTTTAGGGTCGTGAATCTGGTTTTTGGATCAAGTTCTATCCTTATATTATGGAGATGTTACTCGATTTTATTATCATTAACATTGTTTTGAAACTTATGCTTACAAGAAATCGTATAAAAGATGAACCTATGCGCATTCGAAAACTAAATGCACAAGTCTCTGAATACTACAAAGACTTAACTAATGCAGTAAGCTTTAGCGATGTTCAAACAATATGGCAACTTTCGAAAATTATTACCCGAAAGCACTTAGATATCATGCGATAATGGCTCTTCCTAATTTGAAATCCACTGGAATAAAATCTTTGAAGGAGAATAATAACATAAATAGATAGTAGATATGTTTCAAATGATTGAGATAAATAATAGCATGGACTTTTTTGAAAAACAATATAATAAGCTATTAGAGATGAATTCGAGGTATCTCGAATCTCCTGAGACCGAGAAACACAATTTTGAACGATGTAAATTCAGATTCCTTTCGAAACTCGTTTCTCATTTGTTTAAGATACGAAAGTCCAAAAATCGAATTGTTGATGTGTCGAATTTAATCGTTCTAACATTAATGTACGACGAAAGATATCCCTTAGACTTTTATTCAAGCGAAGAAATGACCGAATTGAACGAAAAGGAGGGGTCTACCTGCTTGAATATTTTAAAAAAAGAGTTTAACACAAATCGTTGATGATAGTATAAATTAGAATTGCATAAAATGTCTCTTTTATATAAGATTGCTTAATTCCCTTACGTGATAAGTCCTGTTTGCTCTATTGATCTTTATAAATCTCTTAATTTCGAGATTATTTAAGAAATCCCTCATCTGAGCCTTGTTCTTTTTTAACTTTTGCGCAAGACCTTTAATATCGGTCTCGTAATCTCTTAAAATTTGTAAAATCTCCTTATATCTTGCGTAAATTTCGTTCACTAAATACTCTAAAGACTTTTTTATGTTTACACCCGTCGTTGCGATAGTAGGAAACATTTTCACATCGTCGGATAAATTATTTTGCTTGATGATCGTGGCAGGATCTCTTGCATTTTCTTTATCTTGCTTGTTTGCTGCATATACGATTGGAGTGTTATTTTTTCGAATACTATTTAAAATTGAAATAGCTTCTTTATCTTTTTCGGGCTTTGCCGCATCGAAAATAAATATATATCCATCAGCCCCGCTACAAACTATTTCGCGCATTACCTTAAATCTTAAGAGTCCTGGAGTCCCAAACAAAAAGACTTCGAATTTGTCGAGCTTAATCGAACCCAAATCCATTGCGACAGTATAGAATTTGTTCCCTCTTTTGACTTGAACATTTAGACTATTTTTATCAAGATAATTAATGTATTGCGATTTTCCTCCTTGTAATGCTCCCGTAACCACGATCTTCACTCTAAAACACCGTAAAATATTATATTATGTAAATAAAAAAAGCTTTACTTCTTGATAAAAAATTGTTTAAACTTACTTAAAAATGTAATGAATTAGGAAGATTTACTATTTTTTCAAAATACGAAGATATGATTTTTATAGAGAATTGTGAAAAAAAGAAAAATTTGGGAAAAAATGATAAAAAAAATGAAAAAGTTCGTAATTACTATTATTGACTTGAAAAAATTGCTTAACGGTTAAAATTAAATTCGTAATCCTTTTGAAAAAGATCAAAAGTAACTTTTTGTTAAATAAAGCATTAATATAAATCCAAATTTCGTAAAGTAACCATAACATTTATATACTTTTCCGTCATATTTACAGAATTAGGAAAATCTTCAATAAAAAGTATCGAAAAATCGAAAAATAAATTGAATAAATATTAAAAAAAGGAAACAATCTTAAAAAAATGAGAAAAAAAAGTATAATGGTGATTGGTGGTGGTATATCTGGAATTGAATCATCTTTGACACTTGCAGAACAAGGGTATCATGTAATACTCGTTGAGAAAACCTCCTCTGTTGGAGGAAGAATGGCTCAATTGGATAAGACTTTTCCTACGTTAGATTGCTCTATATGCATTTTGGCACCAAAAATGGTCGAGGTTAGCAGACATCCCAATGTAGATCTATTAGCGTACTCTGAAGTAGAACATGTTGAAGGTGAACCAGGAAACTTCAAAGTAAAAGTTCGCAAAAAGGCGAGATATGTTGATTGGGATGCGTGTACAGGATGTGGTGCGTGTTCTGAAAAATGTCCGATGAAGAAAATCCCGAATGAATTTGAAGAGGGGATGGGCAATAGGACCGCAATTTACATCCCTTTTCCTCAAGCAGTTCCACGAAAAGCAGTTATTGACGCAGATAAGTGTCTTTATTTGACGAAAGGTGCTTGTCAATTATGCGAGAAAGAATGTGAGGCTGGAGCGATTAATTTTGAAGAGGAGGATGAGGTTCTTGATTTTAATGTCGCCTCGATTATTGTTGCTACGGGATACGATCAGCTCGATCCCTCAGTACTGGCAAGATATCATTATGGAGAATATCCCAATGTCATTACGGCGATGCAATACGAAAGATTACTGAGCGCTTCTGGTCCTACGGGAGGTGAGATCCTCAGACCCTCGGACGGACTACACGCTCACAAAATCGGATTTGTTGCGTGTGTTGGCTCAAGAAACGAGGATCTCTGCGCCTATTGTTCTAAATTTTGCTGCATGTACATGGCCAAGGAAGGTGTCGTAACGCGCGAGCATGCTCCAGACACTAGTGTCACAATATTCTTTAACGACACAAGAGTTATCGGAAAAAATCAAGAGGAATTTATCGAAAGAGCTAAAAATGAATACGAAATCCAGTATTATCATGGAATTCCAGGTGATATTAGAGAAAATCCCGAGAATCACAACTTGTATGTAAAACACGCTAATTTAGACACAGGAGAGGTAGAAACGACGGAATTTGATTTAGTCGTATTAGCTAACGCTGTAATACCTAGAAAGGATGCGAAGAATGTTGCTGATATTCTTGGCATAGAACAAAACGAATTTGGATTTTTCTCCACAAAAGATTCTACTGAGGATTTAAGATCTACCGAAGAAGGGATTTATGTAACTGGATCTTGTCAATCTCCTGATGATATTGCGAATTCGGTAGCAAAAGCAGGCGGTGCCGCAGCACTCGCTGCAGCTCACGCCACACCATTAAGTAAGGAAGAACAAGAAGTTGAATTACCCCCTTTAAAAACAGTGAATCCCAAGGACGATCCAAGAATAGGAGTTTTCATATGTCGATGTGGAATCAACATTGCAGGATACATGGATATTCCGGCTTTAGTTGAATACGCTAAAACCCTACCGAATGTAGTTTTTTCGATGGAGAATAAATACAGCTGCTCTCAATTAACTCAAGATATTATTAAAGAAAAGATAGAGGAGCTCAATTTAAACAGAGTCCTTGTAGCAGCATGTACGCCGAGAACGCATGAGCCTCTATTCCAAAAAACAATTCGAGAAGCGGGTTTAAACGAGTATTTGTTTAATTTTGTGAGTATTCGTGAATTAGATTCGTGGGTTCACATGAATAATGAAGCTAAAGCTACAGATAAAGCGAAAGATCTCATTCGGATGGGCGTCGCTAGAGTAACGAAACAAAAGGTCGAACATAAAATCAAGGGAGAAGTTATTCCTGAAGCACTAATTGTAGGAGGTGGTATAGCAGGTATCACTGCAGCAATGGAAATAGCTAGAAAAGGTTTCAAAGTCCATTTAGTTGAAAAAGAAGGTAAATTAGGCGGTCAACTTAACTACATATATAAAATTAATTTTGATCGTATTAGTTCGCAAGAATTTCTCGAGGAAAA
>WJKD01000764.1 GCA_014729315.1 Promethearchaeota archaeon
ATTAGCTATGATCCTTGTTCCGTTTTTAATGCTCCTGGTTAACGATTCAATCCAAGTCCCCGAAGTGAAGCTGAAACTCCATCTAAAAAGGATGTTTAATAATAGCAGAGACTGGAAGGCTTATATGTATTCGATGAGTCGTGCGTTTTTAGACGGTGTGATCTTGTTGTTAATTTCGATTTACACTTTGATTGAATTAGGATTAATCCAAACTGAGGGAGTTACTTTGTCCATTGAAGGAAGTAACCTCAATGTATATCTCTATCAAGCATATGTATCCTTAATAATCAGCGTTGGTATTATAATCGGAGCTATCGTAGGTGGGCAGGTTGCTGATCGACATTCAAGAAGACTAAGTGTTGTTTTGTCGGTTATTATTACTGTTGTCTCTTTATTTTTACTTCTAATTGATTATTCCATCGTCCTCGTCTTACTTTTTATTGCGAGCTTGACGGGAGCTTCTCTCGGTTGGCGGAGATCGAGCGCTTCAGCAATTATAAGTGAGATCTCAAAGGAACATCCGGAAATGGATAGTACTTATTTTTCTATTGCTATGGCTTTTGCCAATATAGGTGCGTCGCTCGGATTATCATTGACCGGAATAGTTTTAAATTTTACCCAAGACTATCGAGCAACCTTTCTATTCCTAGCTCTATTATCTTTATTGGTTTTGATACCACTATTTCTGATGGATCCAAAGGATTATGAGTACAAAATTAGTTCCGAAGCTTAAGTTGTATTAAAAAGAGGACTTTATTATTTTTAATTAAATATCTTTCAGCGATATCCTATAACATAAAAAGAAAGGTTTAAAATATGAGTATGGAACAAGAATATAACGAAAATAACGCTTACAATATAACCAAGAGGTTGGCATTCCCCCGTTTAATTGGTTCTGAAGGTGAAAAAAAAGCAATCAATATCGTGGTTGACGAATTTGAAAAAGCAGGTTTTAATAAAGAGGAAATTTATAGAGAATCCTTCAATACATCGTTCTATAATTGGAAATTTGTACGATTCGTGTTTATTCCTCTAGGAATTCTTCTTATTCTAATAGCTCTTTCTTTTTATTTCAATTTATGGTTAACTATATTATTAAATGTCATTTTTATAGTTTCTGCGTCAAAGGTATTAGGATTTGCCTCTTCCAGCGAGATTAAGCTATTTAAAGACGACTCCAAGAATCTTAAAACTGAGAATATTTTTACACGAATAAAATGTGAGACTGCGAAAAAGAAGGTAATTTTTATGGCTCATTGGGACTCAAAATCTCAAATTTTCCCCTCAATATTGAGAATAGTCTTTTTTATGGTGGTAGTATTTGGATTTTTAGGACTTACACTATTGTTTATGGTTCTTAGCGTAATTCAAATCTTTATATCTTTTTCCTTTCCGTTGTTAAATTATATTCTATTAGGTATAAGCATATTTGTTTCTTCTATTGGATTTCTAAACTTTTTCAATAAGACACAAAATAAATCTCCGGGCGCCCTGGATAATGCTGCAAGCGTAGGAACGGTCATAGAATTGGCGCGTTATTATAAACACAGGTCGATGGACGAAATTGACTTAACATTTTTAATTACGGGCTCAGAAGAATTAAACTTGGCGGGAGCAAAATTTTTTATTAAACAACATCGTTCGGAATATGAACATGATTCCTCTTTTTTTATTAATTTCGATACAATTGGCGGAGAAGGAGTGCTTCGGATCATTACATCTTACGGATTACCGAGGAAAACTTCTTCGAAAAAATTAAACGATTTGTTTTTATCGGCTGCGAAAAGGATGGATATTGATGCCAAAAATGTCTATCTACCGACAGGCGCGTGGAGTGATTATATGCCAATAGTAAAGCAAGGATTTGAGGCGTGTTGGCTCTCTTCGTCTTCTGGATTGGCTAAAATTCACACCAAAAAGGATGATATGAGCCTGGTCTCAGAGATAGGATTAAAAAACGTGCTAAAACTTACCATCAAAGTCGTTAAGAAGTTAATGAAAGAATAAATAATGGAATGCCAAAATTTTACTCGTATTTTATTTCCCATTTAAAATCTAAGGTTAGAAATTTTTTGGTATAAATATAGGAAATTAAAAGAATTAAAGAGCATAATGGACCCCATAAAACCAAACCTATTGAAAAGGATTGTCCTCTCACAGACACTTCCGGAAGAGAGGTAATGGCTCCCAAAAGAAATATCCCGAGCGCTTGAAATAGATTTAGTAATATACTTGGAAAACCGGTATAAATTCCTGCTTTTAATTCCCCCGTTGATTTTTGGTCATCTTCAGCCATATCTGCGTCTATAATGTACGGGAATAAATACCATCCTCCTAGTATAGCCGCTATGCCCGTAATAAATAGTAGACCTAGGAATAAAGGCGAGATGGTCGGAATTAAGCCTAATAAAGACACTGGCAGAAAAAAGATTCCAAGTAGAAAAATGTAGAGGAGGGTCTGCTTTTTTCCTCTTCTCTGAATTAATTTTCTCCAGATATACAAGAATATAAAAATACTGATTAAAAGCATTGCTGCTATTAAAATGTAATCAATACCTCCCAAATTTAAAACTGAGACTGTATACGTTAACATCACAGCTGTTATTATAGATAAAGCAATTCCGGTGATACCTCTCATTAAAGTCGTTAAAACATAATTCTTATTTTTGAGAATTGTTTGCAAATTTTCTTTTAGGTTCGATTCAATCTTGTAATTAGGCTCTTTCGGCATTATTATTACAATGAGGTAAAATAAAGCTATTGTAAAAATTGCAAAACCTAAAACAGGTGCAAAAAACTCTGGAGGTATAATTTGAGGATTATTTTGGATTTTTTCAAAGACTCCCGTTAAGACCAACAAGGTAAAGAGCGCCATTACGCCATTTCCGATAAAATTAAAAGTGTTTTGAAATTGAGACACAAGCGGTCTTTCGTTTACGTTAAATTGCTCAGCCGCCCAAGATTGATAAGGAGTAGTCAGCCCGTAACTTATTCTAAATAGAACCTCCCAAACCAGAAGCCAATAAAACATTATCGTTTTATTCGTAGTATCGGGTAAAATTAGAGCTGGCATCAAAACGAATATGAACGATATCCCTAATAGCGGAGAGAATGCAATAATCCACGGCTTCCTTCTACCTAACTTAGTATATTTCGCATCGCTTACCCACCCAAGTAAAAATTGAGATGCTGCGATACTTAAATAGCCCATTGAGAGTGCAAAACCAACTAAAAACGAGTTGACGCTATAAGCGACTGTATAGAGCGTGAAGAGCGCCCAGCTCTCTATTCCAAGAACGATAGAAGTTCCAAACCGAGGAAGGGAATAGAGCATATATCGCCTCTTTGAACTAAAAATTTCGGCACTATTGTTTAGATCATCATTCAATACTCATCACAATTATATCTATTTCTCGCCTTTGTATGTTTTAAATTCGTCAATTTCTCTTAAAAAGGTTTTGAGTTTTAATTCACCAATAAGCTTGTAATATTCAAGCTTTCAGAGAAATAATATGGATCTAGTTATGATAATCGAAAGATTTATAATCGAACCTAAATAACCCATCAGAACGAATATTTAATATTTTAGTACAATGTTTAAAAATTATTTAAAAATCTAAAGATCTTTCATTTATACAACCCAATACGTAAACTTTTATCAAATCATTAAAAAAAATATATAAAATGTAGTGCTTTAGATAATCTAGTTTAAAAAAGAAAAAATACACGTGTAAGAAAAATGTATACTAAAGAAGAGATCAAAGAGATCTTGAAAGAAAACTGTATTAATCTTAGATTCCACGCTCGGGGTGGACAAGGCGGTGTAACGGCTTCAAATCTGTGTGTTGAAGCGTTTTATGGTTATGGTGTCTGTCAACCGAGTTTTGGAGCAGAAAGAATGGGTAGTCCGACAGAAAGTTATGTCAGATTAAGCGCAAATTACGATTTAGTTCGATCGAACGAACAAGTCTACGGACCTCACTTTGTCTCTGTATTGGATCCGTCTTTATTATCGGAAGTACCTGTTTCAGCTGGTGTGCCTAAAGGCGGCTGGTTAATTGTTAACACCACGCTAAATCAATTAGAAATTCAAGACATAATTGGAAGAAAGGACGTTAATATTGCAACGATCGATGCGACGAGGATTGCTTTAGATGTTTTGGGAAGAAATATCACGAATACCATCATCTTAGGTGCTCTAATTCGCGTTTCACATATATTCTCCGTTGAGGATTTATCTGACGCAATTATGAGAAGGTTTAAAGGCGAAATTGCCGCGAAAAATATTGAAGCAGTAAAGCAAGCTTTCGACGAGACGTGCTTGTACGATCTAAATATCGATATTGATTTTACAAAAGATACGAAAGTTGCGTGGCAACAAGTAAAAGTTGGATTACCCGGCTATAAAGAAGTAGATAAAGCGGGAGTATGGTATTGCGACGAAGATATCATTGAAGTAGGTAGTGATCAAGTGAACACGGGCTCTTGGGGTGAATGGGATGTAATTTGGGACGAAGAAACATGTACGGATTGCACTCAATGTTGGTTTATCTGTCCCGATTTTGCGATCCTTAGAAAAAAGGGAGATGATGGAAAATGGCACATGGCCGGCATTGATAAATACCATTGTAAATCGTGTTTAAATTGCTTAAATATCTGTCCCGTTAATGCCATATCAAAACGATTAAAACAAGGGCCGGCATCTTGTGCCGTGCCTGAAGAAAGTAAAGAAAGTGGAGGTGCATAATCATTAGCATTGAGCCAATGAAGTTATTCTTCAAGGAAATTAAGGAACCAATTAGGACTACAATGATTGGTAATTATGCTGTTGCTGGTGGAGTTACTCAAACCGATCCGGATGTGATTTGTGCTTTCCCAATTACACCTCAAACTCAATCGGTCGAGGGATTATCAGATGTAGTTCACCAAGGCAGATTGAAGGCTGCGTTTGTTAATGTAGAATCGGAATTGGCAGCAATAAGTTATTCAACAGCAGCATGCGCCGCTGGCGCTCGCACATTTACCGCAACTGCTTCCCAAGGGTTTTTATTAATGACCGAAGCATTACCTATGGCAGTAGGATGGCGTGTTCCTTTAACGATGATGATTAGTGCTAGAGCTTTTAATTCCCCTAACTTATCCATTTGGAACACCTGGGAATTTACCGAAACAAACTCGGAGATCGGTTGGAATTGCATAGTATCTGAAAATGTTCAAGAAACTTACGACGCCGCGATTATTTCAGTTATGATTTCGGAGGATTCTTTATTTCCAACGATGTTTGTACACGATGGTTTCATTATATCTCACTCCGTACAAAATATAACACTAATCCCAGACGAAAGCGTAAAAAAAATGACTCCTAAAAAACAAAGACACACGATTACTCCCAAAGAACCTGGTACCTGGGGAGGAATTGTCACACCCGATTATTTCATGGAGGGAAGAAAAAAATTAGACGAGGAGAAAGAACAAGTATTAGATGTGATGAAAAAAAGCCTTAAAACTTTTGCGAAAGAAACTGGACGAGAATACGACTTAATCGAAACATTTAATTTAGATAACTCTTCTAAAATGGCTTTTATTACCATGGGTTCCATGTGCGGTAATATTATTAGTTGGATGACAAAAAATAAAGATGTTGGGCTTATTAAAGTGCGGACATTTCGTCCATTTCCGTACGAAAGACTTCGGGAAATAATTGAGGAATATAACATAGAGAAATTAATGATCTTAGAGAAATCTGATTCTCTAAACGGTATGTTGCCACCGTTTTCGATGAACATAGCGACGGCACTATATCCATTAAAAACATTATTTCGCAGTTTTATTGTCGGACTAGGTGGTAGAGATGTAACTCGAGACGAATTTGACGTAGCAAAACGAAAAATGGAGAGTGTGACGGATATGAAAGGAAAGCTCTACATGTATTTAGGCGTTCGAGAAACAAAAGAAAAAATCTTGGGGGTTGAAATGTGAAATGTCGAAGGAAGAGAGAAATTTAATTAAAATGGATGATATTCTTGCGCGGGATGGTAAATGCAATGTACTCTACTTAAATTATGATAACGAGGCTTTTATGAACACAGGTATTCAAGAGTCTGGCGGAACTCCGCCCCACGCTTCGACAACTACTGGACCTGGGGGAGAAAAGATACCCGGTAAAGTGGGAGTCAAACAAGACCTCGTAACTCCATTTGCTTTCTACGGAACAAAAAAGTTGTTCTTAGCTACGGTAAATCCCGCTTATCCTGTCGATTTGATGGGTAAAGTAATGGAAGCGTTAAAAACCGATGGAGCAGCTTTCATCCAAGCCTATTCCGATTGTATGCGAGGGTGGCGTCATGGTGCCGGAGATGCGGTTTCAATTTCTAAATTGGCAACGGATTGTGGTTATTGGCCCTTATATACTATCAGAGTAAACGATGGCGTTCCTACTTTTTCATACTACCGCGGATTAGATATCGATAAAGATAAATTCGTCGATTATTTAAAATCCATGGGCCGCTTCAAACATTTATTTAAACCAAAATTTATGGAGGAAGAAATAGACGAAATAATTTATCATACGCAGCGAAGAAATGAAACATTAAAAGGTTTGATAAAACAATTCGGAGCGGAAAAACCAAAAGATGTGTATAGAATTGATAGAAAGGATTTGCCCCCTCAAAAACACCTCTTACCGGGTCATGGACTGTGTCCAGGCTGCGGGGCTGGGATGGTTTTATTTCAGATGGCTACTGCGGCGTATAAGGTTGCCGGAAAAAACATCATCTACGTAAATAATACAAGTTGTTCAGAAGTTTCGACATCAAAAGATAACGTAACTTCTTGGAAAGTCCCATGGGTTCATCACCTCTTTGAATCCGGGGCAACCGTCGCTGACGCTATTTCTACAGCGTATAAGATTCAAAAATCCAAAGGATTATATGATGGAGAGGTGCCCTATCTTATTCACATAGGAGGAGATGGCTCGACCTACGATATCG
>WJKD01000765.1 GCA_014729315.1 Promethearchaeota archaeon
GAATTGAAAGAGGTTAATGAAAAATTTAGTATTTTGGAAAATGATTATCAAAAAGTAATACAAGAGTTGAATCAAAAGAGAAAAGAGATACAAATATTAAAATCTAATTTAGCAAGCTCACAAAATAATGTAGAAAAATTTACAATTACTGAACCTGATAAAACTGATTATTCACTAAATCAGAATAAGTTTGAAAGCTACTCTGAAATTAAAGAGAATCCAATATTGCGGTTAACTAAATTTCGAAATATTCCCAAAAGTTTATCAAAAAATGATCTGATTCAAATATTAGAAAAACACGATTTTCACGATCGTTGTCTAAACACCAGAGGTCGAGGCTATTCACATCAATTTCTAATTCAGGTGAAAAGAAAAAATCGCGTTATACAAGATAAAAAATGGAATCTAATGTGGCAACAAGGCGGCTCAACGGAATCTCTAATGTATGCCAAAGCTATCGAATATATCGATAAACTAAATCAAGAAATGCACGCAGGATACGCTGATTGGAGATTGCCAACCATAGAGGAAGCTGCAAGTTTAATCCAAAAGAAGAAAAAGAATGGATTATATATTGATCCCGTATTTGACAATACACAAAGATGGATCTGGACAAATGATCTCGTTGCTGGAAGTGAAGGAACTTGGGTGGTTTCGTTCTACAAGGGTTGTTGTTTAGATAACTATATATATTCGTATAGCCTTAGCAGCGTTAGAGCAGTTCGCTCCATAAAATAAAAATAACAGGACAAGACACTCATGACAGATAAAAAACGCTGTTTCATCATTATGCCATTCGGCAAGCACGGAACTCCAGAATATGACCGCAATATGAAAATCTATAAATTGATGATCAAACCAGTGGTAGAAAAATGCGGCTATGAATCAATCCGGGCGGATGAATTGGAGCATGTTGGTAGTATTACTCGCGATATTATTGAACTGCTTCATGGATCAGAACTGGTTATTGCAGATTTAACAGGTAGAAATGCCAATGTCTTTTATGAACTGGGCGTGCGCCATGTGCTTTATCGCTGCGGCACGATCCCGATTATTAAAAAGGGCGAATCGCTCCCATTTGATATTGCCAATTACCGGGCTATTTTTTATACCAGTGAGCTCGATGGTCCTGAACTTTTTAAAAACGAATTAGAAATGCGGATTAAAGCATTTGAAAAATATCAGGCTGAAAAATCCGATAATCCGGTGCATGATATTTTAGGCAACTCATTGCAATATGTCAATCTAAAAGATTACGTGAGCCTTAGTGATTATAATGCTAGAGAAAGGGAATTCTTGAATCTATTAAAAAACTATACAAAATTGGAAAAACAAACTGCAATTCTTAAAAAAGAATGTGAAAAGCTTAGAAGACAAAATGATACACTTGGTAAAGAAAAATTACATTTGAAACAAGAAATTAATTATATGTCAGATGAACTACCACAGTCAATGAAGGGAACTTCTAAAATTAAAAATTATAAAGTATCGCTATCGCAACGGATTAAATTTAGAGACCAACCAACGAGGTTGTCTGAAAAGGATGTAGTATCAATAGCAAAACATTATGATTTTTTTGATACTAGCTTAAACAAGAAAGGCTCTGGATTTAGACATGAATACATTATTCAAGAAATATTCGGATTCAAAATTGTAATTGATCTTAAAACAGGTTTAATGTGGCAGCAAGCTGGCTCTTCCGAATCTATGAATTGTCATAATGCTGATAAATGGATAGCAAGTTTAAATGAAAAAAATTATGCAAGCTACAATAATTGGGGATTACCGACTTTAGAAGAGGCTATGAGTTTGTTGGAGCCGAAGGTAAATGAAGTAGAACTATACATAAATTCAATTTTTAATAAAAAGCAATTATGGATATGGACATCCGATTTAGTTATAAATGAAAAAAGTCAATGGTTTGTAGATTTCAGCAATGGCTATTGTTACTCTGATTCTCTGGAAGCCTCTTGTTGCGGCTATGTTCGCGCAGTTCGTTCAATATGAAAATCAATTAGCTGAATTTTTCTTTACGCAACTGTAAAAGAGCCGCAGCGAGTTGATTATAGGATGATGGTCTTTAGACTATTTTTATTAAAACATACTTGATTGACTATAAGGACGATCATTATGTGCAATTGCCAAACTATTAGGATAATTTATATCTTATGCTTTTTCTTCCTGCTCTTGCTAATCACTAAAATCAATGCCACCCCCTCCATCGAAATCACCTCCTTCCCGCCGTACGGCGAAACCGGCGAAATATCCGGCAGGGTTCATGGCGTGGATCCGGCGGCGCACAGTGCGGCGCTGTACATTTTTATCGAAGGCAGCGGCTGGTGGACAAAGCCCGCGTTCGACGCTCCGCTGATCCCCATCGGTCAGGATTCCACCTGGCAGGCGCAGATGACGTCCGGGGAGGTGGATCGCTTTGCCACGCAGGTGCGGGTGTTCGTGATTCCCGCAGGCGTGCTGATCCCGATTGCCGCCGGATTTGCCTGTCTACCCGATACGCTGGAGCAGATTTCCGTGGCTGCGGCATCTGTGCTGCGGCAGCCGCCGGCAATCCGCTTTGCAGGGTATGACTGGTATGTGAAAAAC
>WJKD01000766.1 GCA_014729315.1 Promethearchaeota archaeon
GCGCCGTGGTTGAGATTTGCCTACCATACGTCACCAGGCTGCGCGCAATTCGCGTCGCTAACCAATACTTGTGAATTAATATGGATCCTACGGTGTTTCAAAGTATTGGAAGCTCTGCTGAAGTGTCGCATCCAGATGTGAGCTAGTTTGCAAGAGTTCTATTCTCTATTTTTTAACCATTTCATCATATCTGCAAATCTAAAAACAGAGAGAAGTTTAATTTAGAATTAATTAATTCTATAAATTACAATTTTTAATTATTTCGAGTAAATCGTTAAGAATTGCTGAGGCAGCTTCAAACCCGCCAGCTCCTCTACCACTTAAAACTATTGGACCTGCATGTTTTGTCTGTAATTCAATAACATTTAATGTTCCCGAAATATTGAGGGGGGAATATCCCTCGATGAGTCTTGGTTCAACAGTGAGCTTTCCTTTTTCAACTATAGCTAAGTGTTTTATGATATATCCATCAGCTTTAGCTAACTCAATTGCTTGAGGGGTAATTTCTGTAATTCCTTTAATATTCACATCATCAATTTTTTTTGACCAACCCATAAGCTCGTTTGCTAAAATCACTAATTTTCCAGCAGCGTCGAAACCTTCAATGTCTAAGGTAGGATCTGCTTCGGCGTAACCTAACTCTTGGGCTTCTTTTAAAGCGATATCAAAATGAATGCCCTCAGACGTCATTCTGCTTAGAATATAATTGGAGGTTCCATTTAATATAGCTTTTATACCCGTTATTTCGTTTCCAATCAAGTTGTCTTTTATTGATAAAATTGGAACGCAACTTGCAACTGTTGCTTCATATCTCATAAGACAAGTCTTTTCTTTCGCCAATTTCTTTAAATAATTGTATTTTAGATAAAATGGACCTTTATTTGAAGACACTACATGGATACCATGATTTAATGCTTCTATAATATGTGTGAGAGCAGGTTCCCCAGTATCGGGATTTGTTGGAGTAGTATCAATTATGATATCTACGATCTCCTGTGAGATCAAGGTCCTAGCATCAAGACCGTTATTCCAATGATTTAGTTGTCTGAAATTTTTTTCTTTTTCAATAATTTGCGAGATATTTAAACCCTCATTTGCCACGAGAGCTCCATCGTATTCACAAATAAAAACAATTTTTAGATGAAGATCAAATTTAGTTTTTAATATCTCTTTCTTATCTTGAACTAATTTTAGAAAACTACTTCCCACATTTCCTTTTCCTATTAAACCTATTTTTGTTGTAATCATTACCATATCTGCTCTTTGGGATTTTAATTAATAGATATTGTATATTGAATGAATAGTATTTTAAAATTCATTATGATTTATTATTTTATTTTTTCTTTTTACTCTTTAGAGGTTTCCAGTTGTCGAATTTGGATTGAAGCGTAGAAATTCCGGTATACGATTTCCGCATTCGGGGCAAAAAGTTAAACCCTCGTCAATTAATTTATTACAGTCAGGACATTTTATCTTGCCAGATGGTATTTCCGAAATTTTTGATTTTTTAGGCATTTACCTTAAGAAAAATAGTATAATTAGGATCTAATTAAAAAGAGGTTTTTTTCTTCGCAAATCAAATTAAGCTCATTAATCAAATCTTCTTCTTGCATTGATTCGGGAAAAGATACTTTAAGCTTTACGTTACTAATTTCTGTTATTTCTGTAAACTTTGCTTCTAATTCAGTAACCTTGATATTTTTAGACGCTAAACGCTTGATAGTGTCAACTACATCGGTGTCAAAAACATGTCCTGTCAAAATGGTTATTAACTGTCTTTGCTTCCCTCCGAAGGTAATGTCTTCGATTTCTATATTTTTTTCTTCTAGTTCCTCTCTGATTTTCTTTAAACTTGAATCCCTTAATCTCTCGCTCACTTCAAATGTGATGCTTACGGGAATCATGTTATTGATCTTCTTATCGTGGTGATGGAGAATTCCAAATATATTGCCGTGATTTTTGGATATTGGTTTAATCAATTCTATTAAGCTTCCGGGTGTATCGGGA
>WJKD01000767.1 GCA_014729315.1 Promethearchaeota archaeon
GGATTATAAATCGGAATTGTATCATTATTTTTGAATTGTTTTCTTAAATCTTCAAGGTTATTTATTCTTTCTTTTATTAAGCTGCATGCGGAACCAATCATCGAGGGTATGTGTGCGTCGGAGTTGCCAACTAATGCTATTTTCTCAGTAAGTGGATATTCTCTCATTCCTGATATCTCTTTTGGAAGCGCCGTGAGGGATGCTATCCAATTAAAATACCCAAAAATTTTGCTTAAAACCCTCACCTTTTCGGGTTGAGGAAAATGCTTGAAGAAATCAAAATACGCGTCGTCAGATAAAAATCCCGTAGAATAATTTAAAGTTTCTATAGCATCTGGTCGAGAATATCGAGACAACTTTTTATTTAAAAGCTGAGAGGACGCCATAAAAAAAAATGGATGAGGTAAAATTACTAAACCATTATCGTCGTGAATTTTTTCAATTAACTCTATGGCAGTTCCTCTTGTTATTTTTTTTATTCCTCTGTTGTTTTGAATAAATTGCCTTGATAATCCTAAACCAATCAACTCTATTTCGAGATTAGGATAATCTTCGCTCAATCTTGTTAAAAATTCGCAACTACCTGGAAAAGATATAAAATCTTCCGGCAATTTACCTTTTAATTTAGAGCGATTTAGCATTTTCTGAAATTTAAAGCTCCTCTCAACAACTCTCTCTTCAATATACCTTATCGATCCGTTCGATTGAGGTTTATAAGGGTGATCGGTAATCGCTAATCCGTTTAAATGTTTCTTTTTTGATACTTGGGTCAAGATTTCCTTAAAATTTCCTATTCCGTCGGAATACTCCGAATGAGAATGTAAATCGTATAAATAGGAGTTAGTACTCAAATCCTTTGGCATATATGGGAATATTTTAAAATTTTTATTACTATTAAATGACTTTATATAAGAGACGAAATGCGATAACCCGTAAAATTTTAAGAATTTTTTAGAAATTAATTCGATTATCTTATTTTGGCATGGAATAGTAAAGTCTGGCAGATCTTGAGGAGAGATATGAGTTACAGTTTTATGCAATTCGTTCCCCAATCTCATTTTTACTTACCATCAAAATTAATGAAGCTATATAAAAGTAAATTTGATATTTCTTATTAAATATATTCAATTCAAGATGATATGCATACGAGCACCTGGTAGAATATGTTTATTCGGCGAACATCAAGATTATTTGAATTACAATTGCATTGCTATGGCGATTTCGAAATATATTTTCTTGAAAGCCGAAATGATACCTCAGAGAAAATTTTCGATTAATCTTCCGGACCTAGATAAATCTTTGGAAATTCCATTAAATAATAAAGAACTTAACTACCAATCAAGGAGAGATTACTTAAAAAGCGGTTATAACCAATTTGTGAGGAAAGGTATAACATTTAAGGAAGGTTACAACATTGAAATTACTGGAAATATACCTATAAATGCTGGAGCGGCTAGCTCGTCCGCATTAGTTATTGCTTGGCTATACTTTCTTAAAAAAATGTCCGGAGAAACAATACACAAAAAAGAATTAGCAAATTTGGGTTATTATACGGAAGTAAACGAATTTGGGGAAGCTGGGGGAAAAATGGATTTCTTCACTTCAAGTTTTGGTAATATAATACTTATCAGACCTCGTAATTTAACGAATCCAATTCAACAATTTCCGATAAAATTAAATGGCTTCGTTCTAGGAGATTCGTGTGAAAAAAAAGATACTGTACGAGATTTAATTAGAGTAAAAAGCTTATCTATGAAAGCTTTTGAAGAATTGAAAAACTTAAATCCCAAATTTAATCAATATTCTTCCCCATTAGAAGATATTAAGTCATATTTACCAATATTAAAACAAGAACATCAATCAAAAATCATTGGAAACATTCTTAATCGAGACATTACAAATAAAGCACATAAATTAATATCTCAATATATAGATAAATTAAAAATTAATTCATTAAATTCTAAAATTATTGACCATTTTTACAAAGAATTAGGAAATTTGTTAAACGAACATCAAAACCAATTAAAAATACATATAGGATGTTCCACTCAAAAAATAGATAACATGATTTCTAAAGCTCTTGACGCTGGTGCGTTAGGTGCCAAAATTAATGGGTCTGGATTCGGTGGTACTATGTTTGCTTTAGCACCTGGGAATCAAGAAAATGTAAAAAAAGCAATCGAAGACGCCGGAGGGAAAGCTTATATTATAACTACAAGCGACGGGGTTTCAGAATATTGAAAGCGATTATTTTATGCGCTGGATACGGAAAAAGAATGCGACCGTACACCACAATCCATAAATATCAAAAAACTATGATTCCCGTTCATGGGAAACCTCTTTTGGAATACATTCTTGAGGGAATACGATATGCTGGTTTTAAAGACTTTTTAATCGTTGTTGGATACCGAAAAGAGCAGATCATTAATTACTTTAAAAATGGAGAAAAATGGGGAATAAATATAGAATATATTGAGCAAGAGAAATTAAATGGAACGGGAGGGGCGTTATTATTATGTGAGGAGCTTATTAAGGATTCGCACTTCTTCTTAACTTGGGGCGATATTTTAGTTCCATATTCAATCTACAAAGAAGTTTACGAAACTTTTAAGCAAGAACAAGAAGATTTCGTTCTCACCGCTAATTATTTAGAACATCTTCAGAAAGGTTGCGAAATTCATTGCACCGGCGAATACTGCTCGAAAATGGTAGAAAAGCCTTCCAAAAAAGAGCAATGTACCAACTTAAATAATAACGGTATTTTTATTTTATCAAAAGCAATTTTCTCAGAATTAAAAAAACTTACACCTTCCAAACGAGGCGAAATCGAAATTCCGGCAGCCATTAGCAATGGAATTAAAGAAAAGCGTTGGAAAGTAAGAGTGATAAAAATGACATACGGAACTTTTAGAGGGGATTTTGGCGATAAAAAAGAATACGAAAGACTTAAAGAAGACAGGTCTTGGCTTAATTTGGTTTTAGACACTTAAGACTTTTATGGGAGCAAAACAGCCGTAGTTGACGGTAGTTCCAGCCCAGTCAAAAATGACTGCTTTAACTGGTCCTTTGTAAGTGTAATCACTCATATTCATCTTCAGTCTGATTAAATTTTAGTTATTTTGAAATATGATGTGAAAAAAATTTCCAAAAATTTTTCTTTTCTTAGAGAAAAGTTTTACTTTCTTCAAAATATTGAAAAAAGAGAATGGATTAGTTTAGAAATTAAGTTCTAATTCTGAAGGGTTTTGTTCTTTTAATTCTTCTTGTTCTTGTTTTTTCTTTCGGAGTCTTCGATGAACGATAATAAATAGTATGAAACCTAAACTTGAAGAAATAATTGAAATTAAGAAGATAACTCCAAATAAAGTTGCGTCAAACTCTAATGCACTAAAATCGTCGTCATCGTCGTCATCATCTCCATCAAGCGTTTGAGTTGTTTCTCCTCCCGGTGGAGGGGAATATATATTTCCCTCGTTAATTGTTCCTAAGCTATCCTCGTCTATTTTTGTATGATTTATTCCGTAATCGTAAATATAATTATTTAAAATTTCAGTATACGAGGAATTGGTCAACTCGATACCATATCGCTTACATTCGCTAATATCGTTATTTTTTATCAAGGTATTATTTGATGATAACGCTAAAATTCCCACATTTTCGCATTTTTTAATAATGTTATCGATAATTGAGTTATTATGAGAATGTATTAAATTAATGTATTCGCAATTGTGTATAGTATTTCGGATGATTGTACAATTGTTAGAATTGCTTAAAAGAATACTCGTATTTAATTCTTGAATCATATTGTAATTTATAGTAATATTTCTCGAACTCAGTACGAAAATAGGTGCGTATGTTATATTATTATCGTAAATTAATCCATTAGTGACATTTTCCAATCTTATTGCTTGATTACTTTCAGTAAAATCAGTTTTAAATAGACTGCAGTTCTGAATTTTCCAATAGCAATTAGTATTGTTAATAAAGATACAATTACCATCTTCTCGTGCTTTAATTTCTAAGTCTTCTATTAAATATGGGCTGCTAAAAGTACCTTCTCCATCGAAACCATATATATTTTTGAAAGCACTATTATTATTGATAAAGATTGGTGGATCATAAGTGCTAAGTTTAAGATTTTTCTCCTTTTCATGATCAGTTAAAGCTAAGCCGAATTCTTGAGTTTCGTTTCTTAATGGTATTGAATATGTAGTTAACCATGTTAAAAAAAATACGAATAAAATCAAAAAATTAAATTTAATTTTTCTATTCAAGCTTACACTACTGATTAATTATTTTTTTGGAAAATATTTTTGAATGTTCTCTCTAAGTCTTAATTATTACGATTTCTGTTATAAATGTTATTGAATAAAAATAGAATGTAAAAAAATTAATGAATAATTTCAAATCTTTTCCTAAAATCGCTGCTTTTTTTAAAATCAAATCGATAGATATTAATATAACCAAAAGGAAAATTCAATTAATAAACGAACTATTTTCAAAATCCAATTGCATTGTATGAAAAAAAGAGCATTTTTCGCAGTAATAGGTGTCATTCTATTATTTCTCTCAACTTTTCAGAGCTCAATAGATCTGAGCACTTCAAATCAAGAAAACAATCGAAAAGAATCTTATCCTTGCCACACCTTTGATGAATGGAAAAATTTTATATTATATCGCAATAATATCTCAAAGGAAAATTTAAATTCTCTCCCGCTTGAATTAATAAAATCAATCGACATTCAAGCTGAGATTTATACTAAATGGTCTAATGGAATTTACAATAATCAACAGAAAAATTATTTACTTCACTCACACTTTAATTCACCCTACATTGTCTATAAGGGTCCACAAAATCGTCCTATAAAAAATATAGATTTTAAGAGTAATACCGACGAAAAATTTGAATTGGAATTTCTTCTTGGCGATTTTCTCGCAAATGAGAGAGTCATGCGAGTTTATTCCTATATAGATTTTGAAAAAGAAGATTCCTCAATTAGTGAGGGTAATCAATTTTTTGACGGAAGCGTAGTTAAACATTACGGTCCGGATGAAGTTCCTCCCACTGAGGATTTAAATCCCGGTGAGGGATTCATGGGTTCACATTACACCCAGATCTTGTCAGATTTTTCCGAGTGGAGTAAAAGTGAAAAATATTACAATGCGTTAAAATATAGTACGAATGGAATAAGCGATGCAATATTTTTTCATGTTAAAGTACTCTATAAAACTGAAATTTACGAATCCGATGGATGGAATAGTTATTATCGATACATAAACTTTAATTTAGAACGTTTTTGGACCCAAGATTTTCAGAGCAGATTAATTAATATAGTTGATGATGATCAAACGCCTCCGACTTTATCCAATGTAGAAATTATCAATCCGATTATTTTCGATGACCTAGACGAAATTGAAATAGAAATAGACGCTCATGATAATTCTGATATTAGTAATATTTCAATAGATTTTAGAGGCATTAATTATTTTGATTCTGACAAGGATTTTCGTGTTATAATTCCAAATCCTAGGACCCCTGGAAATTATTCATTCATAGCTAACGCAATTGATGCAGACAACGATCGGCCTAACGACGGGCTTAAAACGAGTATCTGCTCAAGTTTTAAAGTCTTAGACGACGATATAGATAACCCTTTAATAGAGAGTATTGAAATTTTAAACACTCCGATTTACGATAATATGAGTTCTATCGATTTTTTTATTTTAGTGGAAGATGAATCTGGAATTGATAAAATCTTCGTCGATTTCAATAATACTTCATATCAAGACGACAATAACGACGGGATTGTTTCCATACCCAATCCTAAAAAGCCCGGCGTTTACGAATGTACAATAAATGTTCTCGATAATGATATAGATCGTCCAAATGATCAATTAAATAGTTCTGAGTTATTAATTTTTGAAGTTATTGATGACGATACATCCATTCCAAATATCTTAGGTTTTGAGCTCTTAAATCATCCGATTTACGATAGTTCCTCTTATATTGATATAGTAATTAATGTGACTGACAAATCGAATGTTGACGAGTTATATGTTGAATTTCTGGAAAATCGATATTACGATGTAGATCATAATTTCATAATAAGATTGCCAAATCCGATAATCCCTAATAGTTACGAGTTTATGGTGGTTGCCATAGATGCTGATTCGGATCATCCAGGCGACCGCATGACCTCTAAGAGAAACTTTAGTTTCGAGGTTTTTGACGACGACTTGAGTCCTCCAGAAATCTTAGATATAATTTATCTCAACGCTCCAATTTACGATAATCAAACCGATATAGAAATAGAAGTCGTATTAAGCGATCCCTCTGGAATTTCTGAGTTATATATTATCTTCGCAGAGAATATCTATCACGACGACGATTTCGATAATCTTATGACGATTCCTAATCCATTTATTCCCGGAGTTTACGATTTTGAGGTCTACGCTGTGGACGGAGACGACGAGTACGAGGGCGATCAGTTGGCTTCTAATCGGAGTTTTGAGTTCGAGGTTTTTGACGACGACTTGAGTCCTCCAGATATCTCTGAAATCGAAATTTTAAATGGGCCTATTTTCGATTCTTCAAAATTCATTGATATTAAAGTCAATGTCTCAGACGATTCGGGACTTTCTGAATTATTTATAATACTTAAGGACCAAAATTATTACGACGAAAACGATGATAATATTATTAGACTTCCTAATCCCGTTATACCAGGAAGCTACGATATAAAGATATATGCATTTGATAATGATACAGATTATTTCGGTGATATACTTAATTCATCAGTTTCTTACAGCTTTTTTATTTCCGATGACGATATCATAAACCCCGAAATAAAAAGTATCAACCTTTTGAACGAGCCGATTTATGACACCCATGATTACATTGAACTTGAAATCTTGGTGGAAGACGAATCTGGAATTAGAGAAACTTATGTCCAATTTAATAATAAAATCTATTACGATTATGATTCAGATAATGTAATTAGATTGCCGAGTCCAAGAATCCCCGGCATTTACGAATGTCTCGTTAGAACAGAGGATGCAGATGCGGATTATAAAAATGATTCTCTCGTTTCAATCCGAAATTTTAGTTTTAGTATATTAGACGACGACATTACCCCACCAATTATTGCTTCCGTAGATATTCTTAATTTTCCGATATATGATAACTTCGAAACTATTGAGATTGAAGTTAATATAAGCGATGAATCGGGAGTTTCAGAGTATTACTTAATTTTTGAAGATGGAATTTGTTTCGATGAAGACGAAGATAATGTAATTAGTTTACCCAATCCAGTTATTCCGGGAGTTTATCAATATTCTTTATTTGCAAAAGATGCTGATGATGAATACATCGGAGATTCAATGAATTCGTCGGAAGTATTTTATTTCGAGGTAAAAGACGACGACACTACAGCTCCAGAAATCATAGTGACAAAAACAGAATTTGGTTGGATAGTCAAATTAAGAGATGACGATGGAATCTCTGATAGCAATGCCACGGGGGAATATCGTGTAATAGATCAATTTGGCTCAATTTTAAAATTGGGAATTTTATCCGAGGAGTGTATTAATTATTCAATAGCAATACCAGTTAAACCAGGAAAATATTATTTGTATATCAACTCGTCCAATAACGATTTAGAATGGACTGGCGATGAAGAAATAACTTCGCTCGTAAATATTATTAATCTCTCTCTAGGTTGGTATTACGAGTATGTTATAAAACAAATTGGTGATTTAAAAAAATTTGTAAAAGATAATGTGTGGTGGTTATTTGCTCTAAGCATTAATCTTAAACTTACGGTCGTTCAAAAATGCTTGCTTAAAGCCTACGATTATTTGAAGAACGAATCTCTAACTAAAACTTTAATATGTAGTATTGCCGCTCAGTGTTTAGTAAGCATTACGAAAATTGAAGTTATGCTTTATGAATTATTTTGTTTTATTGAGGAAGAAAAAGCGGATTATATAGTGAATCAAATAAGAATAATTAGAGATAATATCCTGTTATTAATGGGCTTCTCTGTTGATTATGTAAAACAAACGAGTCTTGGGAGTCGGATTTCAAGAATCGGAGTAAAGCTCTTTTTTCTCAAGAATATTATCTTTCAAAATATTTCAATATGCAAATCTACTGTTTTAATACACCACATTTACTACTCTGTAATATTTCTCGAGTTTGCTTTATTTCAATTAGCTCTTGACGAGGATATTGCTGACACACTAAATGCCACCCTTGAAGAATTGGATTCTGCTATTGAAAGAGTGACAATAATTGAAGAAAAGGGAATGATTACTTCAGATTTTGCCCAATATCTTGATTATCACTTAAGAGAAGCCAAATCAGACGTACAGAATCTATTAAACTAATTTTTAATAATAAATTAGTTCAAAGTTACTTTTCTTTAACTAATGTACCACCAGCTCTTCTATCTGCCATTTTTTTGAAGGATGATTGAAAACCAGGTTTATAATTCATATACTTCGGGATAGGATATCGTAATCCTCCTTTATGAGTTTCCTCCAAACCTTGTATAATCTCGGCTAAAAGATCTTTTGGGATTGAAAACATTACTTCGTGATCTTCAGCACCTCCCCATACTCTATCTCCATTTCCTAAAATTACCAACTGAGGTTCTCGCGTCTGAAAGGTCTTAATAACACCTATATGACAAGACCCTATTCTTCCAGCGTCAGTAAATTGTAACATTCCTCCCTTCATATATAGGTAAGCTTGAGTCAAACGCATAATCTGAGCCGGTAAACCATAGATTTGAACGATATCAGGGATGATTTTTGTTCGGGTTAACGGGGAAACGACTATACCTTTAAATTTATTATGGAATAAGAATAAACACTCGTCTAATTTCTTAGATGTTTTTAGATCTCTTGAGTATAATCCTATATTGAATTTGTGTCCCCATTCTGCGATTTCGTCCGATAAATTATCCCAGCCATACACGAAACGAGCAAGCTTACACACACAATCCTCTTCTGTCACAGCTATCGTCCAACCGTATCTTCTGACCATGGAGAAGTTTTGACAAATAAAATTACTTACCTTCAAATGTTTTAATGGTCGTCTACAATTTTTAGGAATATCACTCTCATTTTCTAGTAATTTTATTGCAATAGGGAAAGTATGTGGTCTTAATAACTCCTCAAATCGTTTACCATACTCTTGATATATTTCCAGATTTTCTTTCATAAAATGAAATTATATTAAAAATTTATTAAAAGTTGCTCATTGATTTGTTTGAATTAAAAATTTAGTTTTTTTGGTTCTAATATAGTATATTCACATGATTTCGTCTTCGATAAATAAATCATCAAACTCATAACCTAAAGCACCAGCAATTTTTTCTAGATCATTTTTAGAGTATTGTTCTGATAATTGTTCATCCCCTACATCTAATAATTTTCTGATTTTCTTAAAATTCATGTTTACCTTGTTGGCAATTCGTTCCATTTCCCCAATAGTAGTACCTTTGATTACTTCTCTTATAACAGGACAGAAATAAAAAATCTCCTCGATTGGTTTGTTAAATATCTGTGCGATTTTTAAAGATAAAGCTAAAGATGGATTAGATTCTCCTCTTTCTAAGAAATAGATTGTTTGGCGAGAAACTCCCGCTTTCTCTGCTAATTTTAACTGGGGGATATTAAGTTCTTCTCTTATCTCCTTTACTTTTGAAACTAGTTTCTTCTTAAATCGTATAATGTACGCCACCTGTTAAACAAAAAATGTTTTGTTTGGTTTTCCAATGCCTAGAATCTTAAAAATTCTTTATTTTTTAGGCCAATTCGAAAAGATCTTCTATTTTGCAATTTAATTCTTGGGCAATTTTATAAGCAAGAGTTAAACTGGGATTGTATCTTCCTTCCTCTAAATATCTGATGGTTTGTTCTGGAACTCCAACTTTTGCAGCAAGTTTTCCAACAGTTAAATTTACCCTTTCTCTTAAAGTTGTGATGTTTGTTTTTAGTTTTTCCCCTTCTCGCATTTTTGAAAGAATGTAACTTATGAAATTATCAAACGCCAGCTCCTCAGGTTTAAATATTTTATCTTGAAGTCCAGTAGGAACTTTCGAATGTTTAGACATCATTTGATTGATTTTATCTTCAATTATATCGGGTTCTTTTATTCCAGGGATTAATCCCTCTGGTCTAAAAGTGCTACTAGTTCCTCCAGACACCGATCCGCTTGCCCCTGCAGTTTCAATCTTTACCGTGTAAAGGTTAAAAAATCTATCGAATAATCCGCTCAATACATTTATGTTCTGAATTCTAATAAATGGAATGGTGACCTTGGTCCGAGTAAATACACCATGTCTTATTATGATATTATCTTCCGATACCTGATAGGTAAAATTTTTCGTATATGCGGTCAAATATAGATGCACGATAATATTAATGACAATAAATGGAATTATTACTACCTCTAATAAAACCCAGAATATTATCTCGGCAGTCTGATTCAGTCCTATGTCAACGATGTTTGAGAGAATAGGAGGTCTTGGTGCGTTTTTACTCGCATTTGCTAAATTAAAAACAGCTCCTATAGCAATCAATGTAATAATAGAGAAAATACCAATCAGAATTAAATTAATTTTTAGTAAATTTTTTTTTCTAAAATCTCTATGAATCGAACCCTCGTAAAATTTGTCTTTCCTCATAATTATCAATCCTTTTTGATTAGCTAAGTACCTACAACAATTTTATTTTGTGTTTTTTTGCATTTAAAAACGTTAAGAATTTATTACAATTGTAATTATATAGACTAATTTTTATTTGTTTCTTTACATCATAGCTTAAAGCATAAAATAGTTAAAAAAAAAGAAACTTTTCTTATTTGTACCTGTTCCGGCGTTTGTAAACGACATAGGCAATGCCAGCAGAAACGCATCCAATCCCAGTGAATATAATTATTAATACTAATAATTCAGCGTAGTCCTTGCTTATTTCGTATACAACTTTATCTTCGGAATTTATTATCTTAATATCTGATCTCACTCCCTCGTTATTAAAGCTAATTTCGACAGTATATTTTTTTTCTCCTTTTCTTTCAATAATCAACGAATCTCCTTGCGCTTCGACGTCTTCGCAATCAAGCTTATCAACGATGTCTTCTAAATAAGCATTAAATGGGCTGGCAATTATTAGCATATCTTTTTGGATAAGCATCCAGATTAAATCGTCTCCATCAAGTATCGGATAAGGGTCGATCCCTAAAGCAATCAGCGTCGAATTTAAACTTACAGCCCAAGTATTGTAGACCTCTAAGATCTCTTTAAAATACTTAGGATTCTTGAAAACCGGGATTAAAAATTCGGATTCATCAGGTTCCTCATCAAAACCTTCTGATTCAAAGTCCCATTTGGAGGCTAATATTTCCCATACTTTGTACTCATCAGGATATAACTCTTCAATGTCGTCTTCTGTATAATTTTGTAAAATTATGGGGATCGCATAACTTGGTAAATGCCCAAACACATCAAATAATAATGTTAACACATCGAACGAGTCCCATTTGAATTCAGAAATACCTCTAATGGTCAATTTATTTCGAGCTCCTTGCGTATCTGAGTCTCCATCGAAAAAATCGTCGGGATCTGATTCATCCTCAATTTCATCTTCCCAGTCGTCCTCGTTATAATCTGTAACTATTAATGTACTTGTTCCCTTCGCGACCGAAATTTGGTATGTCGAATCTTGTCCTAGAACAGGAGTCAATCCACTAACAAAAATCGCAATAAATAGTATAAACGCAATCAGAAATGTTATGTTTTTATTCTTTTTAAAAAACTTCATTATAACTGCCTCCTATTAAATATTAGTGATGCTAATAGTAAGCACACACCCGTATATACTAAAAATATAGTAATTCCCATTGGAATAGTAGGAGTAAGCCAACGAACATTTGTAAACCCACGGAACTCGATTTTTTCCATTCTATCGTCTCGGCTGTCGGGAAAGTCCTTTTCTAAGATGTAAGAAACAAGTCTTGATGCATGATTTAATGAGTGTATCGGTTCGTATTCGGGTAATAAGAGAATGATTAAGCTATCAACAATCATAACCGCAATAAGCAAGATTAATATCGTTGAAACAATCGTCATATTTACGCTATTCATGAACGAGCTGAAAAAAGTAACGAAACTACTTACAGCAAGGGCGTATAACAAGGCAATGCCGAAACTATAAAATATCCGATAATTGAACGCAGCGCCGTAATAAAATACACTTAATACGCTAAGAGCAAAATAAAATATAGACATAACGCCTGTAATCAGCGTATAAGCCCCAAGAAATTTACCCGTTATCAATTTATACTTATTAATAACTGGAAAGGTAATAAAGCCAGTTTTATTGCTAAACTCGGAACAAATTATTCCCCCGAAGAAGAAGCAAGAAGCAAAAATCACTAAAGACGAGATAAATTGTAAACCTGATTGTAGAAATTCTGCTTGGGTTGCTGGCAATGGATTATCAGGGATTAACGCGTAGGGCAAATAACTTAATAAAATCACAAATGCTATTGCAATTGCGGAGAAAAAGACAAATTTTTTCCACTGTTTTTTTAACTCAAAAATATAAGTAGTTAATATGGGTTTGACCTTTATATATAAACCATACAATTCCTCTTTTTCTTCAATACTCTTCATTTAAATTTTCACCTCGCTTTTAGTTTGAGCTATTAATTTTTGGCTCATCGCTTACAATCATCTCTTGATAAATTTGTTCTAATTTGGATGTACTTGGTTGCGAAAAGGAAATCACCGTAAAAATCGATTTAAATTTTGTAATCAATTTTTCTAGTATTTTCCCCCTCGTCTCTTTCTTTCCATCATAATAAATTTTAAATTCTCGTTTTTCAGGGTGATATTCAATTGGCTTGGAAGAATCTTTTTGAATCCCCCGGTCGAGCCATGGATTAAGTTCGTCAATAAGTTTAGATATGATTTCATTCTTTTCATCAGGATCTAATGGATTTAAGATTTGACAATGAAGCTCCTTCTTTTTTAACCCTTTTTCTAAATTCTCAATAGTATCAAATGCAATAATTTTACCGTGGTTTAATAGGGCTATTTTATCACATACTTCTGAAATTTCGTGAAGCATATGAGACGCAACAAAAATCGTTTTTCCCTCTTTTTGTAGTTCTCTTATTATCCTTCGGATTTCTATTCTCGCTTTTGGATCTAAACCGGATTGTGGCTCATCCAGTATAATTATTTTCGGATTAACTAATATTGCTTGAATTATTCCTAGTTTTTGAGTCATTCCTTTTGAAAAACTGCTTACCTTTTCGTGTTTCCAGTCAGAAAGTTTAAATAATTTCAATAATTCGTTAATCCTCTCGTCAATCTTTTCTTGAGGGTAATTCTGACTTGTAGCGAAATATCGTAAGATTTGGTTAGTCTTCATATCGTAGAAGCGCGGAACATCAATTAAGAATCCAAATTTAATCAAATTCTTATCATCACCGTCAAGTTCTTGTAATTGACCGTTTTTATTCATCACTAGAATCTTCCCTGAACTTGGTCTGAGAAGTTTTGCTATCATTTTTATGATCGTTGTTTTGCCCGCTCCATTTGGACCGACAAGCCCTATTGTCTCACCTTCTCTTACCTCCAAGTTTACGTTATCTACAGCAAGGAGCTTTCCGTATCGCTTACTTAAGCTTTCTAATTTAATTACTGTTTGGGAAGATATAGATTTTTCAGTCTTCAGTCGTTCTGAGGTTTGTTCTTCAGGCTTTAATGGTGCTTTTTTAATTTCTGTGCTAACTTCACTCATTTATGTTTCCTCTCTCTATTTTAGTATATTTATTATAAGAAAAATAAAATTGGATTATAATTTATTAATTATGTATTAGGATCTACTTTTGGAATTTCGAACTATGAAGTATACAATGATTCCGATAATTGGAGCAATCAAAAGAATGA